>CALXIJ010000175.1 GCA_944388335.1 uncultured Pygmaiobacter sp. | reverse complement strand
TTTCTCTATATTTTTTCCGCTGCTTCTTTGTTGGCGCGTCCATCACCTCTATGAGCGTTTCATCTACAAACTCGGTGTCGCGCCCCAGTTCCACAAGCTCGTTGCGCTTATCATTCAAGGAATTGATGATAAGCCCATGCTGGTAATCGTCCACTTCTATCACACGTTTTTCTTCCATAACGACCTACCTTTCCGGCTGATTGCGCGTTTGCTGACGCTCGGTATACAGATTGCGGTCTACGCGCTCGTTTATATCCCAGGCGGCTTCGCGGACGATGCCGAGTACGCTGCGCTTCTCCCGTACATCGAGCGCGGAAAGTTCGTCGGGGATTTGATCGCACGGCACAGAGGGAACACCGAAGCGTTCACATACGATATTGGCGGTACAATCGCAGATAAAGGTGTTATCGCCCTGCTCTTCGCGAGCAAGCTCCCGCGCCACCACAAAGAACAGCTTGTTCCAATCGCTCGTCCGGGCAACATATATGGTGTTGTCTTCCTGCGAATACAGCGCGCCGACGCTCTCGGTCACGTTTTCAGACGGCTTGATGGGAACGGGTGCATCGGTCATAAGGGCTTTGAGCTTGGAGCGAAGCGGCATGGAAAGCGTGGCTCTTTGCTGTATGGGCTTGCCGTGAGTCTGCGATATGTCGAACACGCACTTTGCGTCATACGAGGTCGCAAGAGAGCCGTCCTCGCGGGTGTACTCGCCGTTGGCTTCGAGAATGAAAAAGCCGTTTTCGCCTCGCTTGACTGAACGCCCCTTTTGCGTCCAATCGTCATAGCTCATCACATAGCTTGCCTCGGGCTTCTGCGCCGCGATAAGCAAGGTGTTTGCCACGCTCGTCATGCCAAGCCTCGCCTGCGTTTTGATATATGCGGCAAGCATTTCCGGCTCTGAAAGCGTCCTGTCCGCCATTTCGTCAATCGTGTCGTAAAGCTCCTGCCGCTTTTCCTGCTTCTGCTGCGCCCATTGTTTTTTATCAAAGGGTTGCTCGCTGCACTGCTGCTGATTTGAAAACAGACTGTCGAAGTTCTCCATTACATTTACCTTCCTTTTTCTCTATATTTGTTTTTCTGCGGCTGCTTGTGCGTGGTCTGCCGCGTTTTATCACGGGCGGGCTGCTTCTGCTTCTCGGTCTGCCGCTCCGCTTTGATTTCTTGAATCTGCTGCCGCACGGAGGGTCGGGTGCGCTCCGGCTCAAAACTCTCCGCGTCGGAACGCTCTTTGCTGTTTGAGAAAGGCGCGGACGGATTCGATCTTTCCGTCCTCGCCTTCGTAGGGTTTGCCACCTTTTCCGTAATGTCGGCAGGTAGCTTATGCTCCGTTTTCTGCGGGGCGGGTTTCCCGAGAATATCATCGAGCGTTTTATCGTCCACAGTATGCGCCTCCTTTTCGGCGGGCGGCGTAGTACGCTCCTTTGCGGCGCTCTGCTTCGCTTTGGCTTCGCGGGATTTCTCGATGTCGGCGCGAATCTTCTCTACATCCACGGTAGAAAGCGCAAACCTGTCCGCAATTCGGTTTACCCGCGCAGCGTCGTTGGCGTTTACCACCACGTCCACCAGACCATCTGGCTGCTTTTTGTTCACCACGGCAGCATAGAGAACGCCGTATTTCTTGGCTTCCTCGGCAAAGATTTTCATGTCCTTGTTTTTGATGACAAATACTTTGGTGGGCTTGCCGTTAAAAGCCTTCATGCGCGCCTTGCCTTTGGTGCGCTTTTGATCTTTCAAGACGGCGATAAGGAAGGTGGCAAGGGATAGAGCGCCCTTTCCTGCAAGATTGGTCGCACATTCCACGCCTTTGACGGTCACGTTAGTTGCCATATTGACGATTTGTTCTGCCGCTTCTCCTTGCTGGCTCATGCTTTATCAGCTCCTTTTCTTTGATTTTCTGGTATATAAAAAGGCGCTTTAGGTGAAGCGCCTTGAGTGGCATAATAAACATAATGGGAAATTGACTTGTTATAGTGTCATATTGCTCAGAAGGATGTTAATCTTTACACACCCATTTGATTCGCGCAGAAAAGAATGACGGATAGTCCGACAGAAGTATCAAGATATCATCTTTATGTGATTTCAAAGCTCCTACGATGTTATTAGCCTCGATTGCATCATAGCCTATTTCCTCTGCCAATAAGTTTGCAAGAAATCGGTCATTAAAGACTTTCTCGCATATTGAAACAGCGGTCTCAGTTTTGACTCCGTATTTCATTCTCCTTTGCAGGAGGAGCAAGTTTGGCAATGGATTTACTATGTCTTCATCATTAATCTCGATGATATCAACGATGCTACCCACAAAGAAACTCAATTCATAAGATATAGACTTACTGCATATATCTTCAAGATCCGATATCGCTAAGGATGTACATTCATGCATTTCGACAAATGAACAGCCATCAAGCCACATTTGACAAATGTCAGCAAAACAGTCTATTCCCTTCTTGAGCGTATGGGTCTCCTGGAAAAAGGATATTAGCATCTTAACCAGTTGTTCATTCGTATAATTCTGCTGGGTAAGATGGTTTTCAGCTATCCACTTTTCAATTTGTAACGAAAGATTAACGCCGACCATAGTTTTGGCGTAGTTCTTAATCCGTGAATGCTCAAGTTCACTTATCTTTGATGTGATGACATCAAAGATTTTTTTTAATAAGACTTTTTCATCATCATTTGCCATGAAGTATGCCAGAGTGCCTTTGCAAATATTAGCCGCTACCGCTTGTTTATCAGCATTCTCATCGATTGAAAATACAAAACACAGGTGATTTTCAATGGCTTCCACAATGCTTTTCCGAGCCATCATTGATTCCACAACACTGTTGGCGCTTTTTTGCGGATATGCTTTATGGAGAGCGGTAGTAAGTTTGTTGGCATACTGCTCGAAGCAACCAGGTTCGTTGTAGTGGGCAACAATATGTTGGGCAGCGTTGGTTCCGATAACTCTGGCTTCATAGTCAATTCGGATGTCCTGAACAAGCGACAAGATCGAACTTCCACAAGGCTCTGCAGCGCTACTGTCAAACATCTTAATACAATCTTTCCATTTGTAATTGCCACCGTTTTTTCGGTTGTTCTTATTATCGAACAACTGTGGATCCGTAACGATAACACTTCCTTCGGTGTACATTCCAGAGCGTGCAGTTCGTCCCATCAAATTCTGAAAACTGCGGATCTGCATGCTATTT
>CALXIJ010000174.1 GCA_944388335.1 uncultured Pygmaiobacter sp. | reverse complement strand
CCGGGACATAGGTTTTGAGCGAGAGATCGGCCTCGGCCGAGGCCGATCCCAGTCCGAAGCAGGCAAGAGCAACAGCGAAACAAAGTACGAAGATCATACCTGCAAATGTGTGTGTGCGTTTCATTTTCCATCTCCTTTTCCTATATTAACCGCTTTCAGCGGTCCAGGACTTTTTGGGGGGCTCTGCAGCCCATTCCTTTGATCCGGAGCTTTCTTCCGCCTGGCATAGTGCGGCATCCAAAGCCAAAATCTGCCGGACATAGAATTCCAAAAAATCTTCATTTTTCACCGTTTCGGAAACCAGCAGGTCATCTTTCGGCATTTGATCCCAATTAAAATCAGTCAGGTCTGCACACTTTCCTCGGGAAAAAGATCCCTCCAGTTCTACTTTCAGATTTCCTTTCCCAAAGCCTACAAACCTTTCTGAAAACGCGCAGGCCAAAGCCAACGGGTCATGCAGGATCATCTTTCCTCCCCATTTTCTGAACATGGTCATGACCATGCGCACCGCCCTGCTGCGGCATTCCTGCAACTTCTGCACCTGTCCGGCCGACATCTCGCACAAAAACGTCACATCCAAAGAAATCAGTTTTTTAGGGATCGGAGAAGTCAACACCAGATCGGCAGCTTCCGGATCACAGGTAAAATTGAATTCATTGAGGTTTTTATGAACCGCTCCCCCCATCATGCAAAGGCAACGGATCTTTTGTGCCGTCTGCGGATATTTTTCGATGAGTTCAGCAATGTTGGTCAACGCACCCATCGTCACCACAGTTAATTTCCCGTCTGCTTTCTCTGCAGCTGCTTTCAAAGCCTCAACGGCAGGATCTTTTTCGATCACAACATCCCCAAAACTCTCCCTGCAATAGGTTAGCGGGGTCGCATTCGGATTGACAGCTTTACCATAAACTGTTTTCGCTTTTCGGGGCCAGCCGTTTCCGGCATAGACGGGGACCTCCCCTTTGCCTCCCAATTGCAACAGCCTTTTGGCAATCTGCGCCCTGGCCACAGCATTTTCAAAAACCGTACTGATACCGACGATCTCCTCCGGGCAAGCCATGGCGAGCAACAGAGCAAGAGCGTCATCGATATCTCCCCCAATGTCCGTATCCAACCAAAGTTTCATGCTGACCTCGCTACATTTTAATGGAAGAACTGATCAACCCCTGAATGTAAAACTTGTTGCCAAACAAGAAGACCAACACAAGCGGCAGAGAGGCGATCAGATAGCCGGAATAGGTCACCGGCATATTCTGAGAATAAAGGTTGCGGAATTCCACGATCAGTCCAGCCGAAACGGTCAATTTTGTATAGTTCGTGGAAATGACGGTCATCGGCCAGATATAGTCGTTCCAAAGAGCGCTGATTTGCTGTATGGCCAGCGTGATTAGAATGGACATACACAGCGGCACTGCCACCAAGCGGAAGATCTGAAAATCAGTGGCGCCGTCGATCTCGGCAGCACTGAACAGATCCTTGGGCAAGGCCTTAAAAAACATAGACAGCAGAAAGACCGCGCCCACCGGCGACATCGTCAGCTGCGGCAGCAAGATGGCGATCAGCTTGTTGTTCAGATTGAGACTTCGATACATCAAAAACTGAGGCACCAAGGTCAGGATCCCCGGAATCATCATCAGACAGAGCACCATGGTAAAAAACAATGCCTTTCCGGGGAAATCCATGCGGGCAAAGGCATAGGAAGCCAATGCCGCAATAAAAAGCGAACCCGTGATCCCGAATACCGCTACCGCAATGGTGTTGTAGAGGTAAACGCCCACCTTGGAAAAAGCCGTCGACAAATTGGCGAGCTTGAGGGGCAGCGTGGGATAAAACTTGGAGATATCGTACTCGTAAGTCGTTTTAAAAGCATTCCAAAGCGCCATTGCCAGCGGGTAAACCATGCAGATCAACAACACAGCCATGGAAAGATGCAGAAAAAATTGGGCAGCAGCAGCCTTTTTGTTACGGATCCTCAGTTTCATGCTCAGTCCTCCTGTGCTCGGGCAAAGGGGCCATAATGCATCAAACGGAAGGCTACCAGCGAAATGGCCAGGATCGTCACGAACAACACCATTCCGATCGAACAGGCATAACCATATCGTCCGGAACTAAATGCCAAGCGATGCATGTACCGGCCGGGCACATAGGTGTCGTATCCCGGGCCTCCGTTCGTCAGCACCACCTGAATGCCGTAATCCTGCAACAGGCCGATCAAACCAAAGATGAAAAAGTAACGGACCTGTCCGAGAATCAGCGGAAAATCAATGCGAAAAATTCTCCGAAAAGTTCCGCATCCGTCCAATTGGGATGCTTCCAGCACTTCCCCCGATACCGCAGTCAATCCTGAAAGATAGATCAGGATATTGGTCCCGTTGACCCAAGGAAACCCCAGAATAATGATACAGGGGATGACCCAATTGCTGTCGTTTAAAAAATCCACCACCTGACCTTCCGGCACCAAGCCAAGAAAATGCATCAACTGAGCAAACAGGCCTGAAGTCGGCTCAAAAATATTTTCCCAAATCAGCATACCTACGACGCCTGGCGCAACCATGGGCAGCAGAATGGCTACACGATAAAAGGACTGTACTCTTCTGTTCCGCGTATTAAAAATAAGCTCAGCAAATAAAAGGGGCATAAAAATACCGATGAGCAGCCGCGGAACGAGCAGGATGATCATAGTCGTTATGGAATTTAGGAAAATACTGTCCCTGAAAAGTTCAACATAATTTCCGAATCCCAACCAGATTTTTTCCCCGGTGCCGTCCCATTGGAAGAAAGATGTGACCAATCCGCTGATGGCGGGGTAATAACAAAAGCCCACCGCGCCGATCATCAAGGGAAGGATAAACAGATAAGCCTTTTTACTTCGCCAGATGCGCCATCCTAAACTCCTTTTCATATCGTATCCTCCAAGACAATATCTTCCCAGTCCTCCCAAACGGTGTCTCCCTCCGGCTTTTCCACCGGAAAGCTGAATTCTGCCGCGGCCGGGACCATAAAAATCAGCGAGTTGGATTCATCTTCCAGCCGAAACACGACGTCTTCCAAAGGAGTCAGTTTGTCATCCAGATATAAATAAGTATAATAACGGAATTCGATTTCTCCGTCCTCATCGGTGACAACGCGGGATGCCGGCAATGTGCCATTGGAAGCTACAATGGTGATGGTATGCCCCTCCACAGGCTTCCCTCCACGGACCAGACGGAACTTCAGCCTGACCGGAGACCCTCCGTCCGCTACAAAGACATCTGTCGAAGACGAGATAAATTCGAATTCATAGTTTTTTGCGCGGATAAAATCGACCAGATAGAGTCCGCCCAGGAGCACGACGATCACCGCAAATGCGATCCACTTTTTCATCTTTTCACTCCTCCGCGCCAATGCCCCATTCCGAGGTATCCAGTCCCATACGCTCCACAAAGTCCAGCGCTCCCGCCCGTTGGATCTCATCTACCTGTGCGAAAAAGGATTCATCCGTTACCTGACCGTTGATCCAGGTTTCAAACAGACGATTCAACCTGTTTTTATACTCGTCGGTGAAACCGCTCGGCCAAGACGCCTTGGGAGAAACGGGGAATTTTTGATGAATGAATTCGTCTATAAGGGCAGAATGTCCGGTGTTTTTGACTGCGCCCAGCACGCCTGCATTTTCAATGCAGATATTGGAAACATTTTCTGGTTTTGTCAAATACTTCAAAAACCGAATCGCGGCGTCCAACACTTCCGGCTTCCCGTCTACTGCAGCCTTCATGATGTTGACGACCAAATCAGGTGCCGGCTCGTCAGGGCCGTCCGAATACTGGATGGGGTCGGCGTACTCCGTGGAATCCGTGGAAACCAGCGGCGCCACAAAGACGCCAAACTCAAAATCTTTAGCTGTGGAATTTTCTACCGGGATCGCCCAGATCCCTTCCTCTCTCATCCCAACATTCCCGTCCAGCCAGTCTCCATAATACTCGATGGAAGACCAAGCCGGCTCCAATGTTTCTGTGTAAAACTCTTTAAGCAGCAAATACATTTCCCTTGTGTAGGCATGCTCCGTGGAGTAGATTCCG
>CALXIJ010000173.1 GCA_944388335.1 uncultured Pygmaiobacter sp. | reverse complement strand
CGCCGCGCCCGTGCATTTATTTTATCTTTGTGCGCGCTTGATTGCGTTTTTGAAGTTTGCCATTACGTTGCGGTTCGGCAGCGAAGTTAAGCGGAACTTCCAATTGCCGCTTGCCACCGAGGGGGTGTTCATGCGCGACCAATTGTCGAGGCAGAGGATATCCTGCACGGGAATGACAGCTATTGCCGAGCGCGCGTTGAGCGCACACAGCACGAGCCCTTTTACGGCGTCCGCCCTGTCGACTATAGGGGTATATGCGCCCTCGTACTTTAAAGCTACACGCAGCTGCTTTTTGAGCGAGAGGAACTGTTCGTCCGTCTGCTTCAAAAGGTAGCCCAAAGCCGTGTCGTTGTCGTGCGTGCCCGTGTACACTACCGAATGTTCGTCTATATTTTGGGGGAGATAGGCGTTTGTCTCCTCGCCGTCGAAGGCGAACATCATGACCTTCATGGAGGGGAAACCGCACTCTTCGCGCAGTTTTACCACGCCGTCGTCTATAATGCCCAAATCTTCGGCGATAATACTTAAGTTTCCTAGGCGCCTTTGCGCCTCCTCAAAGAGCTGCACGCCCGGTCCCTGCAGCCACTCGCCCGTCATGGCGTTTTCAGCGTCGGCGGGAATGGAATAATACCTGTCGAGGCCGCGGAAGTGGTCTATGCGCACAATGTCGTACATGCGCTTTGCGTGCGCTATGCGCCCTATCCACCAATCGTAGCCGGCCGCCTTGACCGCAGCCCAATTGTAGAGGGGATTGCCCCAAAGCTGACCCTGCTTTGAAAAATAGTCGGGCGGAACGCCTGCAACCTCGGTGGGGTTCAAGTCCTCGTCGAGTTTGAAAAGTTCGGGGTGCGCCCACACGTCTGCCGAGTCGTAGGCGACGTACAGGGGAATGTCGCCGATTATCTTTATGCCCTTGGAGTTGGCGTACTTTTTGAGCGCCGCCCACTGATTGTTGAATTCGTACTGTAAAAACAGCCAAAAGCAGTATTCCTCGCGGTAGACCGAATTTCTGAATTCGTACATGGCGAGGTGCTCCTTATACTTATATGCCTCGGGGAAGGTGTTGAACACGCCGCCGTAGCGCGACTTGAGCGACATAAACAGCGCATAGTCCTCCGCCTCGCCGCTCTCGATAAAGGCGACGAAGGAGGGATTTTTTATGTTGAAACGGGCATATGCGCGGCGCAACAGCTTGTAGCGGCTTTGATAGAGGTCGCCGTAGTCGACGTCGTTCTTTAAAGGACGCTCCGCACTCTTGAGCTCGTCGGCATCCAAAAGTCCCTGCCTGCGCAGGGCTTCGAGGTCGATGAAATAGGGATTGCCCGAAGTGCAGGAGACCGACTGATAGGGCGAGTCGCCGTAGCCCGTCTGCTGAAGGGGCAGAATCTGCCAATATTTTACCCCGTACTTGGAGAGCATATCGACAAATTCATACGCCTCTTTTCCGAGCGAGCCTATTCCGTATTTGTTGGGGAGCGAAGAGATGTGACAGAGCACACCCGCCCCGCGGGAGGGAAGATATTTTTGCATAAGAAAGCCCTTTTATGAGTGAAATGCAACTTGAAAGTTGCATGAAATGCGCATTGATATGCGCGTGAAATGAATACCTGAAGGTATTCGTGAAATGCACGGCAATGCCGTGCGTTGCGGCATTGAATTTCTGCGCCTTTGGCGCATAACTTGATACCTTAACGCATACGTAGTATGCATTTCACGCCGCCTTATTATAGAGCCGATTGAAATGACATGTTATGCGGCATTTCACGGCGTAGCCATTTCACGCGCGCAATGCGCGCATTTAACTTACTTTTTTAAAAGTCCCTTAATTCTTTCCACGGCCTCTTTGGTGACTTCCTCGCTGCCGAAGGCGGTGAGGCGGAAGAAGCCCTCGCCGTTGGCGCCGAAGCCCGCACCGGGCGTGCCGACGACCTGAATATTTTCGAGCAGATAGTCGAAGAACTGCCAACTGTCCATGCCGTTCGGGCACTTTAGCCAAATATAGGGCGAGTTTTTGCCGCCCGTGTACCATATGCCGAGTTCGTCCATGCAGTCGGCGATTATCTTGGCGTTACGCTGATAGTATGCGATATTCTGCTTGATCTGCTGCTGTCCTTCGGGGGTGAACACAGCGGCGGCGCCGCGCTGAACAATGTAGGGCACGCCGTTGAACTTGGTGGTCTGACGCCTCAGCCACATTTTGTTGGCGGACATGCCGTCGCGTTCAAGGGCAAAGGGCACCACGGTGTAGCCGCAGCGCGTACCCGTGAAGCCCGCCGTCTTGGAGAAGGAGCAGAACTCTATTGCGCACGTCTTGGCGCCCTTCACCTGAAAGATTGAGCGGGCGAGATCATCCTCGGTTATGAAGCACTCATAGGCCGCGTCGTAGAGGATTACGGCGTTCTTTGCGTTGGCGTAGTCCACCCACTCCTTGAGCTGTGCCTTTGTGTATGCCGCGCCCGTGGGGTTGTTGGGCGAGCAAAGATAGATTATGTCGGCGTCGACCGAATAATCGGGCATGGGCAAAAAGCCGTTTTCGGCGGTTGCGTCCATGTAGATTATCTTTCTGCCGGCCATGGTGTTGGTGTCGACATATACGGGATATACGGGGTCGGGAACGAGCACGACGTTGTCCTTTGCGAATATGTCGAGTATGTTGCCGAGGTCGCTCTTTGCGCCGTCGGAGATGAATATTTCATCGCTGTCGAGCTCTACGCCCTTGCGCTTGTAGTGTTCGTTTATGCTGTCCTTCAAAAAGGCGTAGCCCTGTTCGGGACCGTAGCCCCTGAAGGTTTCCTTGTGCGCCATCTCCTCCACCGCGCCGTGAAGCGCCGCAATTACGGAAGGCGCGAGGGGCAACGTTACGTCGCCTATGCCCAGCCTTAATACCTTTTTGTCGGGATTTGCCGCCGTGTAGGCGTTGACCCTGTGCGCTATGTCGGAGAATAGATAGCTCTCCGCTATATCCTTGAAATGCTCGTTTAACTTCATATTACTTCACCTTTTTTGCGCTGTACT
>CALXIJ010000172.1 GCA_944388335.1 uncultured Pygmaiobacter sp. | reverse complement strand
TGTTCCATCGGTTTATCCCTCCTCGTTTTGTTCCGCCGCCGGTTCGGTCTTCTGCGCGGCGTCGGTCTGCGATGAATTTTCCTCCTCGCCGGACTCGGCCTCCCCGATCAGGAAGGTCCGCGCCCGGCGCTGTACCCTGCCCCAGCCGGAGCAGCTGCGGTTGCGGCAGCACAGGTCCTGCTCCACCCAGACCCGGGTGGCAAGGTCGGGCCGGTCGTCCCGGTCGACGCAGGTCCGGCTCGCCGCAATCGCCATCTCGTTGCCGCAGATCGGGCATTTCATCCCGCCGTCACCTCCCCCCTGCCGGATGCCGCCAGCGCGCCGGCCAGCAGCTCGGCCAGCTGTGCGGCGCCGGCCCCGGAATCCTCCGCCCCGCCGTCACCTCCCCCGCCGCCGGCGGTGTTTTCGGCCGCCCCCTCGCCGGAGGGGTCCTTTGCGCCCTGCGCGGCGCGCCGCTCGAGGATCGCGCGGAACTTGTCCCGCGGGGCGCCGCTGGTGCGGTCGAGGGCGCCGACATACTCCTCGAAGGTGATCCAGCCGGCCGAGAGGGCGTTTTCCAGCGCCATCTGGCGGCTGAGGACGCTGTAGGGGTCGACGGGGGAGAGATCGATCCTGACCTCCACCTCCAGCTGTCCCAGCATCCCGGCGGGCAGCCCGACCACCCGGTTCACCCGGCCGTCCTCCCCCCGCAGCGGGACGGCCAGCCCCTCGCCGGCGTAGACCGCCCACAGCTCCAGCCAGATCCGGGCCAGCCGCTCGATCATCTCGCGGTAGGCGGCGGTCTGCTCGTTGAGGACCAGCGCGCTCTGGTCGCGGGCGGCCTTGATCGCCTCGCCGCTGGCCTGCGTCGGGTCCACCTGCCCGGTCGCCGCGTCGGAGGCGCCCTCCAGCTCGCGGGAGAGGGTGACCAGCTCGCTCTGCAGCGCGGCGGCGTCGGCCCCGACCCCCACCGGGGTGAGGTACTGCACCAGCGCCGAGAGGGGACTGCCCGCGAGGTTTTTGACCTTGAGGCTCGCCCCGACCCGGCCCAGCGCGTCGGGGTTGGTCAGCCGGTCCTGATCGTAGACGGCGGTCGGGAAGCTGAACCGCTTGACGCTGATCGCCCGGCGGGCGAGGGTGCGGTTGACCTCGATCTGGTTGGGGATCAGCGGGCCGACCACCCCGACCCCCCGCGCGCTGCCCTGTCGCTCCTCCCAGCGCATCCCGCACAGCGGGTAGTGCCGCAGCCCCGGGATGCACTGCTCGGGGCCGTAGACCACCTCCCGGGTGGAGCGGCAGAACCGCAGCCCGTCGGGGCAAAGGCGGAGCATCAGCAGGCTGGTGCATTTGCCCTCCCCGCTCTCGACCTCGTCCTCCTGCCCCGATCCGACCTGGGTGTCGTCGGCCTCGTCGGGGAGGATGCGGGCGATCCGGTCGGCCGGCAGGCCGGCGTTTTTCGCCTCGCGGCGGATCTGGGCGACGGGGCGGCGCTCGGCCAGCAGGATCCACTCCTGCCGGTCGAGGTCGGCCTCCTGCTCGTCGGCGAGATAGACCGCCGAGCGGTCGACCGCCCGCATCGCGAGGCGGGGCCCGCCGCGGCCGGCCAGCCCGGGGGCGCGGGGCTCCTCGTAGCAATAGAGGTAGTGGTCGCCGGTGATCGCCGCGCCCCGGATGACCCGCCATTTGAGGGCGTCCATCCCGCAGTGCTCCCACTGGACGGCGGCGAAGTGGGTCAGCAGGTCGCAGACCGCGGCGGCATCGGCATCGTCGCTCTGGGGGGAGTAGATGATGGCGGTGTCGTTCATCGCGACGGTGGTCACCTTGTACTTGCAGATCGGGCGGATGAAGTTGAGGGTCGGCAGCTCCTCGCCCCCGGCCTGCAGCCCGAACCACTGTTCCCCCTCATAGAAGCGGTGGCAGCGCTCGTCCTCCCGGTAAAGTCCCGCCCGGCGGTGGTGTTCCCGCCCGGCCTCATACCTGCGCCAGATCTCGGTGCAGGGGTGTTGTTCTCTCACAGCTCAAACCTCCCTCTGTCCTCTGTCGGTGCCGTCATAGGCGTCAATGTTCGCGAGGATCCGCGCAAACCGCCGGCTCTCCTCGTCTCGGCGCCCCGCACAGGCGACGGCCGGCCGCGCGGGGGCAGCCGGGACAGCCGGAGGGCGCCGGGCGTCTGTGCGCCGCCCCTCCCGCAGCCCGGCCCGGTAGCAGAGCGCCCCGATCAGGGCGCCCGCCGCGAGCAGTCCAATCCATTCGATCATCCGTTCCATCTCCTTTGCCGCCGCCCCGCGCGGGGCGGCCTTTTTTGTGGGGGAAATTTTTCTCCCGCCGCGGAATTTTTGGAAAAAGTGCCCCCCGCGTCTGAAAAACCGGCTCACCGCTTTTTGGGGGAAAAATTTCTCTCCTGAATCCGAGGGCCCGCCGTCCGTTTTTTTGCGGAAAACCGCCGCGGGAAATTTTTTTGGAAAACAAGGTTTCAAAGTTTAAAAATCCGGGCCGGCGCTTTGGGGAAACCGCAGCCCGTTTGAAGATCCGGGCCGAAGCTGTGAAAGGCCCTCAGATCACCCGCAGCGGCTCCCCCTCTCCCAGCGCGGCGGCGGGGGCGGGGGCGGGCGGCAGCGAGAAGCCGTCCCGCAGCAGGTCGCGGCCGGGGGGCCTGCGGCGCGGGGCGGGGTCGATCCACCAGCTGCAGAAGCCCCGCAGCGCGTCGGGCGCGTGGGTCAGCTCGTGGGGGGTGAGGGCGGCGTCCTCGGGCCGGTGCTCGTCGTGGCGCAGCGCCGGCAGGGTGCGGATCAGGTTCTCGCAGCAGGGAAAGATCCGCAGCCGCGGGCGCAGCGCGCCGTCGGGGCAGCGGCGGGGGGCCAGCCACTCCCGCACCGCCATCCAGCCGGCCAGCCGGTCGTTGCCGGTCGCGGTGAGGGGGATGCCCCCCTCCCAGAACAGCTGGGCGGCGCTGCGGCCGGTCTCCTGCCGGCGGTTCCACAGGTCGGGCGGGGCGAGCCAGGCCTCGACCGGCTCCTCCCCGGCGGCCTGCCGCAGCCGGGCGGCCGCCGCGCTGATGATGTGTCCCCGCCCGTCCTCCCCCCTGCCGTTGTCCCGGCCCTCGTAGACCTCGCGGTAGACCACCGCCGCGCCCTCCTCGTCCACCGCGAACCAGTAGGCGGCCAGCATGTCCATGCCGTAGTCGATGCTGACATACCGCCGCCAGTGGGCGGGGATCGCGAAGGGGCGGACCAGATGGACCGCGCGGTCGAACTCGGGGAAATACTGCCCCTCGAAGAGGTCCCAGCAGCCGTCCAGCCAGGCGCGGCGCTGGCGCTCGGGCAGGGCCTTGAGGGTGCGCAGGTAGTCGGGGTCGCTTTGGAGCAGCACCGCGTTGTCATAGACGGTGGCGGGGATGAAGGTGTAGTCCTCCGCCCGCTCGCCGGGGCGGTACTGCCGGTCGATGAAGAGCCGCTTGACCCAGCCGTGGCCGACCCCGCCGGGGTTGCAGGTGAGGTAGAACCGCTTGGGGAAGGGGTTTGCGCCCCGCAGGCAGGCGGTCAGGGTGGAGAACTGGAACTCGGTGAACTGGGTGGCCTCGTCGAGGAAGATGGCGTCGAACTCCTGCCCCTGATACCGCAGCACGTCCGCCTCGCCGTCGCAGTAGCCGAAGAGGATCCGGCTGCCGGTGGGGAAGGTGAAGCTCTTGTCGCTGTCCCGGTAGAGGGCGGTGCCGGCGAGGTCGGCCCGCATCGGGAGGATGTGGTTCTCCCGCAGCTCGGGGAAGGTGCGGCGCAAAAGCAAAATCCGGATGCCGGGATAGCGGATCGCGAGGCCGGCGGCCTTTTTGCGGACGGCCCAGCTCTTGCCGCCGCCCCGGGCGCCGCCGTAGGCGACAAAGCGGCTGCGGGCGAGGAAGAACTGCCGCTGCTTGTCGTTCGGGCGGCCGATGCGCCAGACGCTCATTCGATCAGCTCCGCCGCGCCGTCCTCGAGGACGACCCGCAGCACCCCTTCCCCGCCGCCGGCGCGGGGGGCGGCCCGCTCGAGCAGGATCTTGGCCGCGTCGAGCCGCTGGGCGCAGCTGGCCCGCTCGTCCTGCACCGTCCGCAGCAGCGCCTCCACCGCCGCCGGGGCCGCCCGCTCGAGCAGCTGCTTGAGTTTTTCCGCCGGCCCTTTTCCGGCGGGGGGTTGGGATGCGGTGCCTTGGGGTGCGGGATCTGGGGATGTGCGCTCCCCGGACGCGGGAATTGGAGAACCGGAATCCTGAGGCGCGGGAGCCGTGGAGCCGGGTCCTTGGGGCGCGGAATTTTGGGATGCGGGAGCCGTGGAGCCGGGAGATG
>CALXIJ010000171.1 GCA_944388335.1 uncultured Pygmaiobacter sp. | reverse complement strand
CCTCCTCGCGCTGGAGCAGCTCCTCGAGGAGGACCCGAACTTCACCCCGCTGGCCTGCCGCGATCCCGACCAGCCGGCCGCCGCCGGCGCGCGGGGGCGGGAGGCGGCCCGGCAGGGGGCGGACCTGCTGCTCTCGATCCACGCCAATTCCGACCCCGACGGCACCGCCTCGGGCTTTGAGTGCTACCCGCTGCTGCCCCAAAACCCCGACCACCGGGACAGCCTGCGGTTTGCCGGGCTGCTGGCCGAGGAGATGGCCGCCGCCGGCGCCCCGCTGCGGGGCGAGGGGGGCATCCGGTACGCCTGCTATGACGCCGAGGGGGCAAAGACCATCTATGAGCAGTCCCAGACCCCGCCCGACGGGGCGCAGACCTTCGGCGTGCTGGAACAGGCCGGCTGTCCCGCCGTCCTCGCGGAGCAGTGCTTTGTGACCAGCGCTGAGGATCTGGCCCGGTTCGGCGGGGAGGAGGGCTGCCGCCGCGCCGCCGAGGCCTACTACCGCGCCATCTGCCGCTACTTCGGCACCCAGCCCCTCGACACCCTCTGACCGGGCGGAAAGCGCCGCGGTGCCGGGAAAAAACAGCGGTCCCGCCGGGGGATGCCGGCGGATGCCGGCGCGCTGTGCAGCTCCTCGCGCCGACGCGGAGAGAAAAACACTCGCTCTGCCCCCCGCCGCAGATCGATCGCGCCGGTCGCGGCAGAAACTGTTAGCGAGCCCCCTCCTGAGGGGGGCGGCTTTTTCTTGCCGAAAGCGCAGCCGGCCGCGGGCGCAAAACCCCCGCCGGCGTCGAAAATCCCCGCCCGGATTTTCCGCCGGGCCGGGGGACGGGCCATTTTTGCAGCGGGGGAAAATCCCGACGCCGCCCTGCCCGCGGGGCAGGTGGCTTATTCTGCGCGGGTTTTGAGCCCTTTCCCCCGCCCGCTGCCCGCCGCCCGCCGCGCCCTTTGCCCGCAGGCGGGAGAAGCTGCCCGCGGCGCTCTCTTTGCCGGGTCAGGTGTCGGGGGAGGGGACTTCTCTTTTGGGGGCGGATCGTGTATAATGAATAGGCCGCGAAGAGGCGGCGCAGAATCCACAGGGAGGGATCGGGATGGCTTTTGTTTCGCTTGCGCCCGGGCAGATGCCCGGCAACCCCTTTGAGATGATCGGGAAAGAGTGGATGCTCATCGCCGCCGGGGACCGGACGGGCTGCAACGCCATGACCGCCGCCTGGGGCGCCCTCGGCGAGATCTGGAACAAGCCGGTCTCCTTTCTCTTCGTGCGGCCCCAGCGGTACACCTATCAGCTGCTCGAGCGCTGCGGCGGCTATTCCCTCTGCTTCTTCGGGGAGGAAAACCGCCCGATGATGCAGTACATGGGCACCGCCAGCGGCCGCAGCGAGGACAAGATCGCCGGGGCCGGCCTCACCCTCGCCTTCGAGGACGGGGTGCCCTACTTTGAGCAGGCCCGCCTTGTGCTGATCTGCCGCAAGCTCTACCGGCAGGATCTCGAGGAGGGGTGCTTTGTCGACCGGCAGACCCTCGACCAGAGCTACCCGCTGCGGGACTTTCACCGGATGTATGTCGGCGAGGTCACCCGGGTGCTGCTGCGCCGGTAACCCACAACAAAACGGACAACAGAAATGAGGATGATTTAAAATGGTAGTGATCACGATGGAAAACGGCGGCCAGATCAAGCTCGAGCTGGACGCCGCCGCCGCCCCCAAGACGGTGGAAAACTTTCTGCGGCTGGTCAACGACGGCTTCTATGACGGGCTGACCTTCCACCGGGTGATCCCCGGCTTCATGATTCAGGGCGGCTGCCCGCTGGGCACCGGCACCGGCGGCCCGGGGTGGAACATCGTCGGGGAGTTTGCCTCCAACGGGCACAACAACCCCATCCGCCACACCCGCGGGGTCATCTCGATGGCCCGCGCCGCCAACCCCAACTCCGCCGGCAGCCAGTTCTTCATCATGCACGCCGACGCGCCCCATCTCGACGGGGATTACGCCGCCTTCGGCCATGTCGTCGAGGGGATGGAGGTCGTCGATGAGATCGCCGCCGTCCCCACCGACTGGAACGACAAGCCGACCCGCCCCCAGATTATGAAGAGCGTGAGGGTTGTGGACTGAGATGATCAAAAAGTTATTTGCCTTTTTCTTCGACCGCAGCCTGCTGATCTTCCTCATCATCGGCGGGCTGAACACCATCGTCTCGATGGTCGGCAGCCAGCTGCTGCTCTCCTCGCTGGGATACTGGGGCTCCACCGCCCTGATGTTCACCCTGTGCAGCATCCTCAGCTTCATCTTCAACCGCAAGTACTCCTTCCAGAGCACCGCCCCGCTGCTGGGCAGCGCCGTGCGGTTCGCCATCGTCATCGCGGTCTGCTATCTGGTCAGCTTCGGCATCTCCGACCTGCTGGTCCCCTGGGCCGTCGGCGCATTCGCCTGGCCCATCCCCGACGAGTGGGTCACCCGGATCGCGATGCTGGTCGCGCAGGTCATCTTCACCGGGATGAACTATATCGGCCAGCGGCTGTGGGCCTTCAAGAGCTGAAAGCCCCGCCCCGAAAACAGAGGAAAGATGCGCGCCGGGAGCGAAAAGGCGCAAAATAGGATCAAAGCAAGGGAGCGTGTTCTCCGCCGCGGCGGAGGGCGCGCCCCCTTTTTTGTTCTGGGAGCGGGGGCGAAAACCGCCGTCAAAAAGAATCCGCATTCTTTTTGCAAATTGTTGATTTCTTGATCAAATTTTTTTCACCATCTCGGCCTATCATTAAAACTGTCAAGAGGGCAAGGCGCATCCCCCCGGGGCGCCGCCCTCCCGAGGCACCGCCGCCGGGACGCCTGCGCGGCGGGCCGGGGCCGAATCCCGCGGCCCGACATGATTATGCCGAACCTTTTTAAAAATACTGCCAGTCCTCCGCCGCCGGGACGCCCTCGGCGGGGCGCGGCAGACAAACGACCCTCCGCCCCTCCTGCCCGGGATTTCCCGCCCGGCAGCGGTGCGGTTTTGAATAGATGGCTCCTCACGCACTGCTGCGGCAAACTTCAATTTGTTACAAAAGAATTACAAAAGTTAACAATTTCGTAACAATTTTTTGTAACCAATTTGATACAATATAGTCGTAGCAAGTGACAATAACTTTTCTCCTTTTCCTCTTTTTTCTTTTTTGACCGCCGGTGAAACTGCCGGCGGCCTTTTTTTCCTCCAAAGATGGACGGGAGAGGGAAGATATGCTATAATTTGATTAGGCATGACCACATCGGAGGGACGGGCAGAATGACCGATGAGAAGATCGCGCGGATCAACGCGCTGGCGAAGAAGAGCCGCGCCGAGGGGCTGACCGAGGCCGAGCAGGCGGAACAGGCGGCGCTGCGGCGGGAGTACATCGACGCGATGAAGCGCAGCCTGAAGGCCCAGCTGGACAACACGGTGGTGATCGACGAGTACGGCAACCACCGCCGGCTGCGCCGGCAGGAGGGGAAAAAGGGATAAGGCGGCCAATTTCGCGGTTGTTTTTTGCCGCGGTGTGGTATCCTGATCCCGCATCCGCCCCCCGCGCAGGGAATGGGACAGATGGACGCAGCCGGACCATGGGGCACGGCGGGCGCATTTGAATAAAATCATGATGTTGGAGGTAATGAACATGGCCGAACTGAAAGGAAGCAAGACCGAACAGAACCTGATGACCGCCTTTGCGGGCGAGAGCCAGGCGCGCAACAAGTACACCTTCTACGCATCCAAGGCGAAGAAGGAGGGCTATAAGGTCATCGGCGATATCTTTGAGGAGACCGCCGGCAACGAGAAAGAGCATGCCAAGCTCTGGTTCAAGGCGCTGCACGGGGACGCCATGCCGGATACCATGGCGAACCTGCTGGACGCCGCCGCCGGCGAGAACTACGAGTGGACCGAGATGTATGCCGAGTTCGCGAAGGTCGCCAAGGAGGAGGGCTTCGACCGGCTGGCCTGGCAGTTTGAGGCGGTCGCGAAGATCGAGAAGGAGCACGAGATCCGCTACCGCGCGCTGGCCGATCTGCTGCGGGAGGGCAAGATCTTCGCCCGCGAGGAGGAGCAGGTCTGGATCTGCACCAACTGCGGCCACATCCATGTCGGCAAGACCGCGCCCGAGAAGTGCCCGGTCTGCGACCATCCCCAGAGCTATTTCGAGCTGCGGGTCAAGCCCTACTGATCCGGCCCGCAGACCGCCCTGCCGGGCGGCACTGAGCAAAGAACAGAAAAGACGATCCGCGGCACGCGCGCCGGCGTGAGGGAAAAACACCCCCCGTCATCCTCCTGCCGGCGGATCAGAGAGAGCGGCCCCCATGCCACCAAGGCGGGGGGCCGCTCTCTTCTTTGTCTTTTCCGGGATGCCGTGCCGATGCAGGGGAGACAAAACCGGGGCCGCCGCCCCAAGACCGCCCCGCTGCTGTGGGGGAGTGGGAGACCAAAGGCCCCAGAGATTTTTTCCCTCGGGGGGTAAGTCCTGCCGGGCGCGGGAAGAAAAAAGCGCCGCCTGTGGGGCGGAGGAGGATGGCCGGCTCCGGCGGTGCGAGCCGGGAACAGCCCGGAATGCCGCCGCAGTGCAAAGCCGCCGCCCC
>CALXIJ010000170.1 GCA_944388335.1 uncultured Pygmaiobacter sp. | reverse complement strand
ATCCTGCCAGAACTCCTCCTCGCTGCAGAGCAGCTGATTCTTGAGAATGTTGGCCCGACGCTCCTTGATCTCGGCCCGCAGCGCCTGCACCAGCTGTTTCTGCGGCCCGTCAAAGCCCCGCACCTGGGCCAGCCGCGCCGGCTGCCAGGCGGTGAGCAGCGCCCGTGCGCCGTCCCAGTCCCCCGCCGCGAGCAGCTGTGCCGTGCGTTCAAACCGCGCTCTGTCCTCCTCCAGCGCCGGGCGGTAGGCGCCCAGCGCCGGTTCCTCGTCAATCAGCCGCAGCGCGGCCAGACAGCGCGCCCGCGCGCCGTCGACCGCACGTTTTGCCTCCTCCAGCAGCTGTGCGCCCCAGACATTTTCGGTCAGCGGCTCCCGCTTTTGATAGAGCGCCTGAATCTGTTCCAGTGCCTGATCAAAAAAGGGCAGCGCCCGCAGATGATCATAGACCAGCAGCAACGCCTCGCCCGCCTCCCGGTCGCTGCGCGCGCGGCCGAAAATCGAGGCAAAGGCGGCAAAGTCCGCATCGCGGTAACTCTCCTCCAGCACCCCGGCCAGCACCGACTGGCGCAGCTGGTAGATCTCCGCTTCATCGGCAACGGTAAAGTCGGGCGGAATGTCCAGCTGGCTGAAATACTCCCGCAGCAGCTGCATGCAGAAGGCGCTGACCGTCGAGATCGACGCCCGCTGCAGCCGCAGCTGCTGGCCCCGCAGCCGGGTGTCGGCCGGCCGCTGGGCGATCCGCTGCTCCAGCGCGAGGGCGAGCCGGCTGCGCAGCTCGGCCGCCGCCGCGTTGGAAAAGGTCAGGATCAGCAGCCGGTCGGCGTCGACCGGCGCGTCCCCCGCGATCAGCCGCAGCGCCCGCTGCACCAGCACCGTCGTCTTGCCGCTGCCCGCCGAAGCCGAGACCAGCAGCGCGCCGCCGTCGTCCTCAATCGCGCTGCGCTGGCTCGCTGTCCAATTTGCCATCTGCCCCTCTCTCCTCTCCGCTCTCCGCTGTCACCTGCGCCGCCGGGGCCGCTCTGCCCCCGCGCACCCGGCCGGCGCCTCTCTCTGCCGCGGTCTCTTCTCCCGCCGGGGCGGCGTCCCTCTCTTTTGCCCATGCCGCCGGGGCCGGCGTTTTTTTGCTTCTGGCCCCCGCCGCTGTGCCCTCCTCCGGCGCGCCCTGCGCCTCCTTTTGCTCAAAGGCGTCCTGCGGCGCTGCGAGCTGGCGCTCCCGCCGGCCGGCGCGATGGCGGCAGACGGTGCGGTAGTCGCACCAGTCGCAGGGGCGCTCATTGCGGCGCACCAGCGGGGAGGCGTCGATCAGCCCGTCGTAGAGCTCCTCCGCCATCTGGCCCACCAGCGTCTCGATCCGCTGCTCGATTTGGCCCATCTTTTCCAGATCGGCCAGCTTTTTGCTGCGGCGCAGCTTGCCGTTTGATGTGCGGCTCACCGGGATGAAGGCGCCCGTCCCCTCCCGGTCCATCGCCCGCAGCACCATCTCGTCCTCCAGCAGGAGGCCGTCCACCGCGTAGGCCTGCCGGTACTCCGCGGCCTGCTGCCGCTCGAGCAGCGGGGGCGGCGGGTCGGCCGAGAGGTAGAGCACCCCCGCCGGGATCGACCCGGCAAAGGGGCCGCCCCCCTTTCCGCAGAGGCTGAACAGGTAGAGCAGCATCTGCAGGTTGAGCCCGCACCAGACCTCCTCGAGGGAGAACTCCTTGGCGCCGGTCTTGTAGTCCACCACCCGCAGATACCGCTGCCCCTCCCGCTGCATCACGTCGACCCGGTCGATCTTGCCCACCACCTGCACCTGCTGGCCGCCGGGCGCGGTCAGCCGCAGCGGGCGCACCGCGCTGTCCGGGCCGATCGGCAGCTCGAAGGCGACCGGGTGAAAGCTGCTCTGCCGCTGCTCCTGCTGCAAAAAGCAGAGCAGCCGGCCGGTGTTCTGCCGGATCCGGTCGACGAGGTACCGGAACCGGGTCCCCCGCGAGAGGGTGGGGGGGATCTTCTCGTTGAGGTACTCGCTGCAGAGCGCGTTTGCGAGGGCGCGCAGCTCCTCCTCGCTCATCGAGAGGAACCCCTCCCCCGCCCGGCGCAGCGCGTTCTCCAGCACATAGTGGACAAAGCTGCCGCTCTCGATCGGGGAGAGCTGGGCCCGGCGGCGGGGCCGCAGGTGGAGCACATACTCGAGAAAATAGGCGTAGCTGCAGCTGTAATACCGCTCGATCCGGGTCGGGGAGAGGGTCAGCCGTCCCCCCAGCAGCCGGCGCAGCGCGGCGGTGTCCTCCACCGAAAAGCGGCTGCCCCCCTCGGCCCGGCGCAGCAGCGCGAGACCCGCCTTTTGCCCGCCCTCCTCGGCGAGGGCGGCGGTGAGGGCGGCGGTGGTCCCGTCGTCCACCCGCCAGCGGGCCGCCGCCCCGGCGAGGGCCGCCGCCGGGGCGGACCAGAGCATCGCCGGGGTCAGGGGCATCGGCGGGGGATCGAGCAGCCGCATCAGCGCGGCGAGGGGGGCGCTGGGCAGCAGCGGCGCGCCGGACGCCTGCTGCGGGCAGAGAAGATGCAGCCCCTCGCAGGGGGCGGTCAGCGCCCGGTAGAGGTACATCTGTTCCAGCAGCACCCGGTTGTCGAAGCCGCCGGGCATATCCACCCCCGCCTCGACCAGCAGCGCCCGGTCGGCGTGGGTCAGAAGGCCGCTCGCGCCCACCCCGGCGGGGAAGATCCCCTCGGCGAGGTCGGCGACAAAGACCTGCCGCGGGCCAAAGAGCCGCATCCGGTCGGCGGTGGTGACCAGCACGCTGTCCACCGTCCGGGGGACCCGCCCCAGCTCGCTGCCCCGCACCAGCAGCACCAGCAGCTCGTCGTACTCGGCGGGGGTGATCGGGTCCTCCCCCAGCAGCCGGGCCATCTCGTCGAGGGCGTCCATCGCGGCGTCCCAGCTGCGCAGCGCGTCCTCGGCGGCCCCGGCGCCCTGCGCGCCCTGCTCGTCCCCGATCCGCCCGGCGAGGGCGGTCATCTGCCCCGCCGCGTCAAAGGCGTCCATCAGGTAGTAGAGCGCCCGGGAGAGGGAGAGCCCGGTCGGCCGGCGGGTGTGCTGCCAGAACTGCTCCACCGGCCCGAGCAGCGCCGCCCGCACCGATTCGGCGAGGACGAGCTGGGCGCTCTCCTCCTCCCCCATCTCGGCGCCGAGCCCCGCCGGGTTGAGGGTGAAGGGGGCGCGCAGCTCCTCGGCGGTGGGCTGCCAGGTGAAGAGGTAGTTCTCGAACGCGGCGATCCCCTCCGCCGGCAGGCCGCACAGCCCGCTCTTGAGCAGCGCGAGCAGCCCCCGGCCGGACAGCCCTCCGCGGGCGAGGCCCAGCGCCGCCCGCAGAAAGGCGGTCGGGGCGGTGTACTCGGCGGTGGCGGACCGGTCGAGGAAATAGGGGACCTGCTGGCGGTCGAGCGCGTCGGCGAGCAGCGGGGCCAGCGGGTCGAGGCTGCGGCAGACCACCGCCATCTCGCTGTACCGCACCCCGCTGCGGGCCAGCGAGCGCAGCGCGGCGGCGATCCGCAGCGCCTCCTCCTCCCGGTCGGCGACGAGGTCGACGGTGACCCCGTCCCGCGGCAGTTCCCCGTCGGGGTCGAGCCGGCCGGTGAAGTAGTCGTCCACCGCCGCAAGGCCCCCCATCCCCGCCCGCAGGTCCCGCCCGAGCCGGCGCGGGGCGCCGACCGGCACCCCCTGCGCCCCGGCCAGCCGGATCAGCCGGGCGGCGGTCTTCTTGACCGGGCTGAAGAGCCCGTATCCCCCCTGCCGGTCGTCGAGGCCGTCGCAGCAGAGGGCCGCCGTCACCCCCGCCGAGGCGGGCAGCAATGCGCGCAGCAGCGCGTACTCCGGCGCGGTGAAGCCGTCGAAATCGTCCAGATAGAACCAGCACCCGGCGAAGAGCCCCTCCCCCAGCCGGTCGGCCGCGCGGGTGATCCGGTCGCTGGGGTCGATCGCCTTGCCCGCGGCGGCGGCCTCGGCGGCGGCGTAGATCAGCGCCAGCTCGGACAGCTTCTCGCTGTC
>CALXIJ010000169.1 GCA_944388335.1 uncultured Pygmaiobacter sp. | reverse complement strand
AAGGCCGCCACCGCGCAGGCGGTGAGGGCCAGCAGCGCCGCCGCGGCCAGCGCCAGCTTCCAGCGGCGCTTTCGCCGTGGGTTCTGTGCCGGGCGCGGCGCGCCCTCCTGCGCCAGCCCCGCCAGCTGCCGCGCCCGCGCCGCGATCCGGCCGGCCTGCGCGGCGTCCCGCGTTGACTCCTCGGTTTCCAGCGCGCCGAGCGCGCGATACAGCGCCTCATTTTTCATCCCGTTCCGCTCCTTTCCCCATCTGTCTTGCCAGCTTCTCTCTGGTGCGCCGCAGCCGCGCCCGCACCGCCCCCTCGCTCAGCCTGTACCGCGCGCCGATCTCGGCCGCCGTCTCGAGCAGCAGATAGTACCGCAAAAAGAGCTCCCCCTCCGGCGGGGGCAGCGCCAGCAGGGTCTCGGTCAGCTGCTGGGCCGCGTCGTCCGCCTCCAGCGCCTCCCAAAAGGCGATCTCCTGCACCCGGTCGCCCTCGAGCAGCGGCAGCTCCCTGCGGCGGGCCAGCTGCCGCCAGCGGTCGAGCGCGAGGTTGCGGGCGGTCACGATCAAAAAGCCCCGCAGCGTCTCCTCCCGCAGCCCGCCGGCGCTGCGCCAGACCCGCACCAGCACGTCGGCCGCGACCTCCTCGGCGTCCTGCGGCCGCCCCGGCAGCACCCGGCGCACCACCGTCAGGATCAGCCCGCCGTACTGCTCGGCCAGCAGCTCGATCCCTCTGCCCGGCTCCTCCCGCAGCAGACGGATGATCTCCTTTTCCCCCTTCATCCGCGCCCCTCCTTTCTTGCCCTTTCACCCTGCAGTACGCCGCCGGAGCAAAAAACCGTACGCCTTCTTCGGCAAAATGCAAAATTTTTCTTCCTTTCTGCATCATACCACAAAAGGGCGTCCGCCTTCGCCCTCCGCAGGCGGGGTTTCGCCGCGACGGCGCACGGAACACTCCCTCCGGGCGGCGGCGGTCAACTGCGCGCCCTCCCGGCACCTTTCCCCGCAGCGGCGCGCAGAATCCCCCTGTCCGCCCCGTCTTCGCATGGGCCGTTCCCCGGCCCGTCCCCCGGGCCCCTCTCCCTGCTGCGCCCCGCTCTGCGCCCTCCCTCCTCGGCGCGCCCGCGCCCTGCCGCCCGGTTTTCCACATCCCGGCGTCCTGTGTGTGGAAAACATCTCCCTGCACAGGCGGGGCTGCGGGCTCTTTTGCGCCACCACAAAAAGGGGCCGGGTGGTCCCTTTTCGCCGCCCGGTCCCTTCTCTCTTTTTTCTCTGCCGCCGCCTTGCGGCGCGGCTCAGGAGGTCAAAAAATCCAGCTCCCCGACGCTGAGTTCCTGCTGCAGCGCCTTGTTGATTGCGAGGCTCAGCACCCCCGCCGCCCGGGTGATGAGGTAGTCGATCTCCTTCGGGGTGACCACCAGCCGGTGGCGGCTCTTGCAGAGCTCGCCGGCGTCCATCACGGTCGGCACCCCCATGCTGATGGTCGGCACCCCCAGCAGCGCGGCGTCAATCCGGTTGCGCTCCTCCCCGCCGGGGCACAGGCCGGTGTCGGTGATCTGGACGGTGCAGCCCAGATGCTCCGGGGTGGAGGTGAAGAGGCTGTCGATGCAGAGCACCGCCGCCGGGCGGATGCCCCGCACGATGCTGCGGACGGTCTGCCCCGCCGAGAGCCCGGTCTTGCCCTCGATGCCGGGGCAGAAGGCCGAGACCCCCCGCAGGCGGAGGAGTTCCCGCTCGTCCCGCTCGATCGGGATGTGCCGGGTGACCAGAATCCGCCCGCAGACCGCCGGTCCCAGCGCGTCGGCGGTGATCCGATCGTTGCCCAGCCCCACCACCAGGATCTCGCCGCGCGGGGGCAGAAAGTTCTTGATCTCGTGGGCCAGCGCCTTGACATACCGCTCGCTGCGGCCGTCGATGTAGGCGAAATTCGGCATGTCGATGGTGGAGTACCGCCCCCGCCGCCGGGCCAGACCATCCCGGGTGATCTTGACCCGGGTGATCGAGACATCCCCCACATACCGGGTCTCAAAATGCACCCCCGGCGGGATCGTCCCCTTTTTTTCGGCCCAGACCTCGGCCGCAATATCGGTGTAAACTGCCATTTGCTGCCTCCCTCTCCCCCGCCCTGCGGGGGCAAAACCGCATCCCGGAGGAAAAAATGGCCTCCGCATGCGGTTTTTTCTTGATTTTTTTGAAAAAAGCGCCGGTTTTTTTGAAAAAGACCTTGTATTGCGCCGCAGAAATGTGGTAAGATAAAGAGCACTGTTATGGTTAATAAAGGAGGTGGTATTATGCCCAACATTAAATCCCAGAAGGACCGTGTTCGTCAGGCTGCCAAGGAGGCCGCTCACAACAAGGCCATCAAGACCAACCTGAAAACAGTTGTCAAGAAGGCAGAGGCCGCCGTTTCCTCTGGCGCTGCCGACGCGGAGACTCTCTCCCGCGCTGCTGTTTCCGCCATTGACAAGGCCGCCAACAAGGGCGTTCTGCACAAGAACACCGCTGCTCGCCGCGTTTCCAAGGTCATGCGTGCGAAGAAGGCCTGATCGACGATCAAAACCAAAAAGAGCTGCCGCATTGCGGCGGCTCTTTTTTTGTCTTTTTTCAGCTCGGCGGGGATAGACGGCGGGGGTCCTTTGGGTCGGCCCGGGCCCTCTTTGCCGTTTTTCCCCTCATGCCTCCCAAACGGGCTGCCCTGCCTGCCGCACTGCCCCCTCTGCACCGGCCGCGCCGCTTTATGCCGCACATCCCGCGGCCGCCGCGGCCGCCGCCTTTAGAGGGGGTGCGTGGGGGCCGGCCGCGCAGGCCCGCACCGCCAAACGGTCCCGCGCCGGCCGCCTCAGCTCTGGTCCTTGCTGCGGGCCGCGAGCGAGGCGATCACCCCGCAGACAAGGCTCGCCGCGATGCCGCCCGCCGCCGCCGAGAAGCCGCCGGTCAGCGCGCCGAGCAGGCCGTGGCGCTCCACCGCGGCGACGACCCCCTGCGCCAGCAGGTGGCCAAAGCCGAGCAGCGGCACCGTCGCCCCCGCGCCGGCAAACTCCGCCAGCGGCCGGTACCACCCCAGCGCCGACAGCGCCACCCCGCTGACCACAAAGAGCACCAGAATCCGCGCCGGGGTCAGGTTGGTCAGGTCGATCAGCAGCTGGCCGATCACACAGAGCGCGCCGCCGACCAAAAACGCCCAAAAATAATGCAAAGCAGTCCTCCGCCTTTCTTTTTTATCCGTGTTGACGGCCTCTTCTATGCGTCCTCGATCGCCACCAGATGGGCGATGCCGGGGATACTCTCCTTCTGCAGGGCGGTGGTCGGGCTCATCAGCGCGCCGGTGCCGACAAAGAGCACCCGGTGCAGCGCGCCGGTCCGGAACTGGGGCAGGATATGGCTGCAGAGCACCGCCGCGCTGCAGCCCGCGCCCGACCCGCCCGCGCCCACCTGCTGGCGGCCGCGGTCATAGAGCAGCAGCCCGCAGTCCTCGTGCAGCTTGTCCAGCCGCAGGCCCTCCCGCTCGCAGAGCTGCATCGCCAGCGCGCTGCCCACCGCCCCGAGGTCCCCGGTATAGATCCGGTCGAACTCCTCGGGGTCCCGCCCGCTGTCCCGGAAATAGGCCAGCAGGGTCGAGGCCGCCGCCGGGGCCATCGCCGCCCCCATGTTGCTGGTGTCCCGGATCCCGAAGTCCATCACCTTTCCGAAGGTGACCGCCCGCAGATACGGCCCGCTGCCGCTGCCGCTGAGCACCACCCCGCCGGCGGCGGTGGCGGTCCACTGGCTGGTGGGGGTGCGCTTGCCCCCGTACTCCAGCGGGAAACGGTACTGCCGCTCAGCCGCGCAGAAGTGGCTGGAGGTCAGCGCCATCGCCCGCCGGGCAAGGCCCGTCGAGACAAAGCAGGCGGAGAGCGCCAGCCCCTCGGCCATCGTGGCACAGGCGTTGTACAGCCCGACAAAGGGGATCTGCAGCGCCCGCATCGTGTAGTTGCTGGCGGCGCACTGGTTTTCCAGATCCCCGCCAAAGAGCAGGTCCACCCCCTCGGCGCCGATGCCGCACCGGCGCAGCACCAGCTCCGCGCAGAGGCTTTGCATCCTGCTCTCGGCCTGTTCCCAGGTCTTTTGCCCGAAGGTGGTATCCTTTTCCAGCAGGTCAAAGCCGTCGGCCAGCGGGCCCTCGGCCTCTCGCTTGCCCCCCACCGCGGCATATCCCATCACCGCGGCGGGCCGATCAAAAAAGAGGGTCCCCCCCGTTCGTCTTGGCATCTGCTCAGCCTCCCATCATCGGGCGCAGAAAGTAGTAGACAACGCCCCAGACCACGCTGGCCATCATCCCCCAGACAATGACCGGCCCGGCGATGACAAACATCTTGGCCCCCACCCCGGTGACCAGCCCCTCGACCCGGTACTCGATCGCCGGGGAGACCACCGCGTTTGCAAAGCCGGTGATCGGCACCAGCGTGCCGGCCCCGGCGCGGGAGGCGAGCTTCTGGTACCAGCCCAGCGCCGTCAGCACCGCCGAGAGGGCCACCAGCGTGACGCTGGTCAGGGCCGCCGCATCGGTGAGGACAAAGCCCGCCCGGCCGTAGAGGGTGCGCAGCCCCTCCCCCAGCAGGCAGATCGACCCGCCCACAAAGAAGGCCCACAGGCAGTCCTTGCCCAGCGGGGAGCGTGGGCTCGCCTTCCGGTTCATCTGGTCATATTCCTGTTTTGAAGGTTTCATCGCAGTATGTCACCTTTCCTTTTTTTGTCGCTTTTGATGGCAGTATTTCCCGCGGGGAGCAAAATATGTATTCTTTGCCCTTCTCTCAAAAATACGGTTGCGCTGACCGCGCGGGTCTGGTATAATATTTTGTTGTTTGTGGCGCGTTTTTTCGCGTTTTTTCCGCCCGCCGCTCTCGTGTGCGGCGCGGCCTTTCACTTGTAGAGGGAGGATACTGTCATGCCGTCAAAGGTTGTTGTGGGCGTCCAGTGGGGCGACGAAGGCAAGGGCAAGATCATCGACATTCTCGCGCAGGAGGCACAGATCGTCGTCCGCGCACAGGGTGGCAACAATGCGGGGCACACTGTCGAGCAGGGGGGCGAGGTGTACAAGCTGCGCACCGTTCCCTCGGGCATTCTCTACCCCGACACCCTGTGTCTGGTCGGCAACGGCGTGGTGGTCAATCCCGGCAGCCTGCTGGGGGAGATGGACGCGCTGGAGGCGCGGGGCATCAGCTGCGCGAATCTCTGGATCGATCCGCGCGCCCATGTCATCATGCCCTGGCACCCGCTGATCGACAGCCTTTCGGAGGACGCCCGGGACGAGGCGCACCGGATCGGCACCACCCGCAACGGCATCGGCCCCTGCTATATGGACAAGGCCGAGCGCAGCGGCCTGCGGATCTGGGATCTGGTGCATGAGGAGGTCTTCCGCAAGAAGGCGCGGTTTGCCGGCGAGCAGAAGAACCAGCTCATCACCAAGCTGTATGGCGCCCAGCCGATGGATCTCGACGCGATCATCGAGGAATACGTCGCCTACGGCAAGCGGCTGGCCAGCCATGTCGCCGACGTGTCGGTCCTGATCTACAACGGCTACAAGGAGGGCAAGAAGATCCTCTTCGAGGGGGCGCAGGGCACCCTGCTGGACCTCGATATGGGCACCTATCCGTTTGTCACCAGCAGCCACCCGGTGGCCGGCGGCTTTGCGATCGGCGCGGGCATCGGCCCGCGGATGATCGACGAGGTCATCGGCGTGGCCAAGGCCTACACCACCCGGGTGGGCGAGGGGCCCTTCCCCTCCGAGCTCTTCGACGAGGTCGGCCAGCTGATCCGGGACAAGGGCCACGAGTACGGCACCGTCACCGGTCGGCCCCGCCGCACCGGCTGGTTCGACGCGGTAATCCTGCGGTACGCGGTGCGGGTCAACGGTCTGACCCAGCTCGCGGTCAACAAGCTGGACACCCTCGCCGGCATCGGCGATCTCAAGGTCTGCACCGCCTACGAGCTGCCCGACGGCACCCGGCTGACCGAGTACCCCGAGGCGCTCGAGGTTCTGGCCGACTGCAAGCCGGTCTATGAGACCATCCCCGGATTCACCGAGGACATCTCGGGCTGCCGCTCCTTTGATGAGCTGCCCGAGAGCTGCAAGCGGTATATCTCGGAGCTCGAGCGGCTCTGCGGCTGCCCGATCGCGATGGTCGGGGTCGGCCCCGAGCGGGAGCAGAATCTGGTCCGCGGATAACAAAACATTTCGGCATCGCCGCAAGGTGTGGCAGAATAAGAAAACAACGGTTCTGCCGTAGACTTTTGGCGTAGAAAGCACTCAGAGCGGCCCCCCAAGCCACCAAGGCTTGGGGGGGCCGCTCTTCACACTTTCTCCATCCAAAATTCTGAGGCAGCACTG
>CALXIJ010000168.1 GCA_944388335.1 uncultured Pygmaiobacter sp. | reverse complement strand
GGCCGGCTGAGCGGGAAGAGAAAAGCGCCCGCTTTGTCCTTTTGCGGCTTGTAAGATAGAATAGAAAAAGGATAGATAGAAAAAGAGCGGCCGCCCTGCGCCTTGCAGGACGGCCGCTCTTTTGTTGCCGGCTTTTGGAAACGCTGCCGCCGTCCGGCGCCGGCAAGGCCGGGATCTGCGCCGGGGCAAAATCCGCGGCGGCAGAGCGGGCGGCGGGAAGATGTGAAAGAGCCCTGCCCGGGAGGGCCGGGCTGCAGCGCCCGCCCGGCGTTACCGATTGGACGGGGAAAATCCCTGCCTGAGAGGGCAGCGCGGCGGGGGACGGCGCGCCGCTCCATCGGGGCCGGCGCGGCGCCGCGGGATGCAGAACGCCCCCGCCCCGCGCAGAGAAAGGCGGGGCGGGGGCGTTTTTTTCACCGGCGAAAAGAGCGGCAGTGCGCGCTTCTTAGGACCGGTGCATCTGGTCGAGGGTCAAAGAGGCGGTGTGGGGAATCGGGTCCCAGCTCTTCTGGCGGGAGAACAGGCTCACAAAGGTGATGACCATCCAGCTGACCATAAAGAGCCAGAAGGCGGCGATGCTCTTCTCCATGCCGGCCAGCGGCGCGCGGCGCAGCAGCACCGCGGCCAGCGCGGCGCCCGCACAGCTGACCGCGCTGATCAGCACCCCGCCCGCCGCGGCGGCGACGAGGATCAGCAGATGCAGCGGGACCAGCCGGCCCTGCCAGAGCATCAGCGCACCGCTGAGCAGCCCGACCACGGCGCTGACCATCTGGATGACGGGGGACAAAAAGGTCAGATAGAGGTCGAAGCAGACCATCTTCTTCTCAGAGACCGCCTGCGCGAAGAGCCGGCCGCCGTAGAGCTCCAGCCCCTGCAGGCTGCCGGTGGTCCAGCGGCGGCGCTGCTTCCAGGACTGGCGGAAGGTCAGCGGCTGCTCGTCGTAGATGATCGCGCCGGGCACAAACCGCACCCGCTCGCCTGCCAGCACGCACTGGGCGCTGAACTCATAGTCCTCGGTGATGGTGTGGGTATTCCAGCCGCCCAGCCGCCGCAGCAGCGCGCAGCTGACCATAAAGCCGCTGCCGTTGACCAGCGCCGAGAGGCCCAGCACCTCACGGGCGTTGTTGTAAAACCGGCTGAGCATCCAGTAGCAGATCGAATAGCAGCCCGAGATCGCGCTCTGGCGGGGGTTCTTGCTGTCCCGGAAGCCCTGCGCCACCGCCGCCCCGCTGCAGAACGCGTCGTTCATCCGGGCGAGGAAGTCGGGGTCCACCAGATTGTCCGCGTCAAAGACGCAGATCGCGTCGAACCGCTCCCGCAGGGCGATGGCGTCGACCGCCTGCCGCAGCACCTCGCCCTTGCCGGTGATCCTGCCCTGCGGGCGGAAGATCCGCGCCCCGTGCGCGCGGGCGACAGCCTCGGTGTCGTCGGTGCAGTTGTTGGGGGCGACGATGACCTCATACAGATCGCGGGGGTAGTTCTGGGCAAAGAGGCTGTCCACCAGATTGCCGACGACCGCGGCCTCGTTGCGGGCGGCGATCAGCACCGCGAACCGGGTGGTGGGAGCGGCGGGGGCGTAGTGGGCCCGCCGCCAGATGCCGACCAGTGCGATGCAGAAGAAATATAGGGCATAAACGGCCAGAAAGAGGCCGGGAATTGCGAGGATCGCAAACAGAAGCTTGAAGAGCATGAGATCGTCTCCTTTGTCCCGCAGGATAGAACCCAGACCGCCGGTGCGGGATCCGGCGGCTTCGGTTTCGATTCTATCATCAAGACGAAGAAGGGGAAAGGTTTTCTTCAAAACGGTACAAAAACTTTACTTTTTTTTCACATTTGTGCCCGGCGGCGGGAAAACGGCGGGGCGCGGGGCAGAGAGAGATTGTAATTTTTTACAATTTTCAGTAAGATAAAGAGAAGCAAAACACAAATCGGGAAAGGGGGCAGAAGGAAGGATGCAGACGGAACAGCCGCGGCGGGATAACCTCTACTATGCCGCGAATCTGATCGGGCTGGCGGTGCTGGTCTATCTGGCCGTCTCCGCCCTGCTGCAGACTGCGCTGGCGGCGCTGCTGGCCGCGCTGCCCGGTATTCCCGCGTGGGGCACGGCGCTGGCAAACTGCGCGGTGACCGCGGCCGATCTGGCGGCGCCTCTCCTCTGCCTGCGGCACTGGGCGGCGCCGCTGGGGCTGCCGCCGCTGCGGCTGCAGCGCCCCCACAGGGAGGCCGCGCTGATCGGGCTGCCGCTCTTCCTCTGCTTTACCACCCTGTGCGGGGTGGCGGCCAATCTGGTGCGGATGCTGCTGGATCTGGGCGGCTATGTCCCGCCCCAGACAATGCGGCTGCCCGAAGGGGGCGCGCTGGTGCTCAGCTTCCTCTCGGTCTGCCTGATCCCGGCGGTGGGGGAGGAGCTGTTCTTCCGCGGCACCATCCAGAAGCTCCTCTCCCCCTATGGCGGGTGGTTCTCGATCATCGTCAGCTCCCTCTTCTTCACCCTGCTCCACCCCGACCTCTCCCAGCTGCCCTCGATCTTCGCGATGTCCCTCTTTCTGGGTTACGTCGCCGCGGCGAGCGGCAGCGTCGCCAATACCATCCTGCTGCATTTTGCCAACAACACCTCCAGCTTTCTGCTGCTGTGGTCCCGCCAGCAGATGGACGGCACCAACGCGATGGCCTTTTCGGCGGTGCTCTTCACCCTCTACTTTGCCGCCGGGCTGCTGGCCCTGCCGGCGCTGATCCGCCGCGGCGGGCCGCGCAGGCTGCCCCGCTATCCCACCCGCAGGAACCGGATGGGCCGCACCGAGCGGATCCTGCCCGCCCCCTTCTTCACCTTCACCCTGCTGCTGCTGGTGCTGACCGACCTTTTGGAGTATTTCAGATGAGCGAAGAGATCCGTGACGACAACTATTATATGGGGCTGGCCCTCGCGCTGGCCCGCCGCGCCGGCGCGATCGGGGAGGTCCCGGTCGGGGCGGTGGTGGTGCGGGACGGCGAGGTGGTCGGTCGGGGGCTCAACCTGCGGGAGTGCGGCAAAAATGCCCTCGCCCACGCCGAGATCATGGCGATCAACGACGCCTGCCGCCGGCTGGGGGGCTGGCGGCTGTGGCAGTGCACCCTCTATGTCACGCTGGAGCCCTGCCCGATGTGTACCGGCGCGATCCTCAACAGCCGGCTCGCCCGGGTGGTCTTCGGCGCAAAGGATCCCCGCGCCGGCTGCTGCGGCAGCCTGATCGACCTGCCGGCGCTGCCCTTCAACCACCACCCCGAACTGGTGTCCGGCGTGCGGGAGGCCGAGTGCGCCGCCCTGCTGCGGGGCTTCTTCGCCCGGCTGCGGGCAAGGCGGAAGAAAAAGATCCCGCCCCCCGCCCCGCCGGCAAAATAAGGGCGGAGAACGCTGCAAAATCAAGAGAAAAGCGCCCCGATCCGGGATGGGATCGGGGCGCTTTTTGGCCTGTTTTTGGGTTTGGAGCGAACGGCGGGGCCGCCGCAAAGAGCCCCGCTGCGGCTCATTCGCTGGGCAGCGCGCCGGGCTGCCGGGCGGCGGATTCGATCGCGGCGGCCGCCGCGGCGATCTGCTCCTCGGTCAGGCCGGCCGCCTCCCCCGCGGCCGACACCTGCGCCAGCTGCTCGGGGGTGAGGGAGGTCGCCTGCTCTGCGGTGGCGGCGGTCTGGGCCGCCGACGAGGAGGAGGACGCGTCCGGCTGCGGGGCGACGAGCGGCTGCACCCCGCCGCTTGGCCGGCCGATCAGATAGGCGCCGATCAGCTGCTCCTTGTAGACCAGCAGAATCGCGCTGACCGTCTGGTCCGCGGTCGACTTGTTCGGGGAGACAAAGTCCCACTTCTCCACCGTCTTATTCTTGTACTTGGACAGGTCGAGCCCGCCCTGAATGATGACCTCGTTGAAGGCCTCAAAGCTCGCGTCCCACTTCTTGGGGATCTTGACCTTATCCACCTTCGCGCTGGACAGGTCGACCTCGACCCCGAGCCCGCTGAGATAGGTGGCCATGTCGCTGGTGGAGTCCAGCTCGATCTTTTCCGATCCGCCCAGCAGCGCGGTGGGCGCCGCCTCGCCGAAGGCAAAATGGCTGACCGCCGCCGCCGACAGCGCCAGCAGCGCCGCGCAGCCGACCACAACGGCCGCTTTTTTCAGTCCCCGTTTATGCATTGTAAATACAAACATCTCTGACCTCCCCGGCAGTGCAGCTGCCAACCTTGATCCCGGGCGCGCCCGGTTGCCTTTTGTACAGGGTTATGCGGAAAGGCCGAAAAATAGCACTCGCCGCCCCAAAACGGGCCCTTTTTGCGGCCGGGGCCCGGGGGAAACCGCGCTCCGGCCGGCGGTGCGGGAGCAGAGGGAGCGGCGGGCCGCCCTCCCGGATGGCCGGAAGGACCGGCGGCCGGAAAGGGGGCGCATTCCCCCCAAAGGAGCAGGGGGCGGATGGCCCGCGGATCAATTCCGGAGCGCGCATTCTGATCCCTCCCAAAGGGGCGGGGGACAGATGTGGGTTCAGGGCGCGGGCGCGCCGCGGCGAAAGACGGGGAGGGCGGGGAGGCGGCCGCCCGAAAGGCGGAAAGGAAGAGCGGCCGGCAGGGGCGCGGCATCCGCGAGGTGAGGCGGGGAAAAAAGAACTTGCCCGCCCGCACGGCGCATGCTACAATGAAGCGTAACGCATAAAAGAGCAAACAGCATTTCTGGCGGGAGGGGTAACTTTTGTCGAGTTTTGATCTGAAAGAGCGGTTTGGCAGCCATCTGTTCGACGACCGGGTGATGCGCGCGCGTCTGCCGGAGGATGTCTACGAGTGCCTGCGGGCGATCCGGGACGAGGGTCGGGAGTGGGATCCCGCCGTCGCCGACGTGGTGGCCGAGGTGATGAAGAACTGGGCGATGGAGCTGGGCGCGACCCACTATGTCCACTGGTTCTCCCCGATGACCGGCACCAACAGCGGCAAGCACGAGGCCTTTATCGACGGGGTCGAGTTCGGCCAGCCGCTGCTGAGCTTTTCGGGCAAGATGCTCTCCAAGGGGGAGCCGGACGCCTCCAGCTTCCCCTCGGGCGGGCTGCGGGCGACCTTTGAGGCGCGGGGCTACACCACCTGGGACCCCACCTCCCCCGCCTTTGTGCTGGGCACCACCCTGTACATCCCCACCGCCTTCTGCGCCTACACCGGAGAGGCGCTGGACCAGAAGACCCCGGTGCTGCGCAGCATGCAGGCCCTCAACAAGCAGGCGCTGCGGGTGCTGCGGGCGCTGGGGGACGACAAGGTGGTCTCGGTGCGGCCCACCGTCGGCGCCGAGCAGGAGTATTTTCTGGTCGACAAGGCGCTGTTTGACCGGCGGCTCGACCTCAAGGTCTGCGGCCACACCCTGATGGGCGCCCGCCCGCCCAAGGGGCAGGAGATGGACGACCACTACTACGGCAGCATCAACGAGCGGGTGCGCGCCTTCATGCGGGAGCTGGACGAGGAGCTGTGGGCGCTGGGGGTGCCGGCCAAGACCGAGCACAACGAGGCCGCGCCGGCACAGTACGAGCTGGCCAGCGTCTTTTCCAGCTCGAACATCGCCTGCGATCACAACCAGATCATGATGGAGCTGATGCGCAAGGTCGCGCTGCGGCACGGCTTTGCCTGCCTGCTGCACGAAAAGCCGTTTGACGGGGTCAACGGCAGCGGCAAGCACAACAACTGGTCCCTCTCGACCGACCGGGGGGAGAACCTCTTTAAGCCGGGCAAGGACCCCGCGAACAACCCGCGGTTTTTGCTCTTCCTCGCCGCGATGATCGAGGCGGTGGACAAATACGCCGACCTGCTGCGGCTTTCGGCCACCTGCCCGGGCAACGACGACCGGCTGGGCGGCAACGAGGCGCCCCCGGCGGTGATCTCGGTCTTTCTGGGGGATCCGCTGGTGCGGATCATGGACGCGCTGGCCCAGAGCCACGAGGTCTGCGGCGGCGAGCGCAGAAAGCTGCTGACCGGGGTCAAGAGCCTGCCGCTGCTCACGGTGGACGACGCCGACCGCAACCGCACCTCCCCCTTTGCCTTCACCGGCAACAAGTTCGAATTCCGGATGGTCGGCTCCTCCCA
>CALXIJ010000167.1 GCA_944388335.1 uncultured Pygmaiobacter sp. | reverse complement strand
TAAACTATACCGGCAATGGTTTGCATAGTCGGCACGGGGGAGGGAGGATACCGGTGGCAGATTACAAAAGATTGTATTTTTTCCTTTTTGGTGCTTCAGACCGGGCACTCCGACTGCTTGAGGAGGGCTTTTAGCGGGCGGCTGCAGACCGCAGCAACGCGCTTATCTTTCACCGGCGACAAGGCCCGCCCCCCGCAGCGGTCGGGGACGGCCGCCTGCTCGACCACTGTTTTTCAGCGGGCGGTTTTAGCGGGCGGCTGCAGACCGCAGCAACGCGCTTATCTTTCACCGGCGACCCGGCCCTGTCCCCGCGGCTGTCTCAGCGAGCCGCGTGCCTGACCGCAGGCTTTTACTGAGCGGCTGGGGACTGCGGCGGCGCACCTGTTTTTCACCGGCGGCAAGGCCAACTCCCCGCGGCTGCCCGTCAAAAACAGAAAAAACAGCCCCCGGCCAAATGGCCGGGGGCTTCCGTTTTTGCGGACAGGGCATCCTTCTCTTTTGCCGCGGCCGCTTGACCGGCGCGCAAAAAGATGATACGCTGGAAAAAAACGGGAAAGGGGTTTTTGCGGATGACCTATCAGGAGATGTTCGGCCGGGTGGAGCAGCTGCTCGCCGCCGCGGACGCGAGCGGCATCGGGGAGCATCTGGCGTTCCAGTTCAACATCACCGGCGAGGGGGCGGGGGCGTTCTATCTCGAGGTGAAGGACGGCACGGTCGTTGTGCAGCCCTATGAGTACCACGACCGGGACGCGCTCTTCACCTGTTCGGCCGAGACCCTCTTTAAGATCGCGCAGGGCAAGACCGACCCCGTCGCGGCGGTGATGCTGGGCAAGCTGCGGGTGGAGGGCAACATCGAGAAGGCTCTCAGGCTCAAACAGCTGCTGGGGAAAGCCGGCGCATAGCAAAACGACGGCTCTGCCGCGGGATTTTGGCGCGCAAAATCTTCAAAGGGGAGGGCAAGCCACCAGAGCCTGCGCCGCCCCGCACCCGGCGCAGGCGGCCGAACGGGGCAAAGAGAAAGGGACAGAGAGACACAAAGGGAAAAAGGCGAAGAGAAAAAGGCAAAGAGAAAGAGGGCACCCGGCGCGGGCGGCGCATGGGCGTCCTCTTTTTTTGCGGCGGCCGGCCTGCGGCCGGGCGGGCCGGCGGCGCGGTCAGCTGCCGAAGTAGTATCTGAGTTTTGCGAAGAAGTCCTCCAGAATGAAGGTGCGGTCCACGCTGTGGTAGACCCGGATGCGGCGGGGGTTGTCGGGGCGCAGGCGATAGCGGCATCCGTCCCGGTACACCCGCGGGGTGATGCACATCTACGCCGAGCACGCGGTCTCCCCGATGCGGGGCGCCTATATGGAATGAGCCCAAAAAGCGCTCCCGCCGCCTGAAAAGGAAGCAGAGAGCAAAAAAGAAAAAACAGGGGAGCCGGCCCGGCGGACCGGCTCCCCTGTTTTTTGCTGCTGTGATGCGGTCTTTGCCGGCTTTTTTGCTGCTGCGGTGCCGCCCCATGCCGCCGCGGGCGGCAGGGGCGCCGGCAGCCCGGCGGGCTTTTCGGGGGGCTTTGCGGGGAGGGGAAGCTCAGCGGTCCTCCGGCGCGCGCCGCAGCTGCCAGAAGGCGACCGCGCTCGCGGCGGCGACGTTCAGCGAGTCGACCCCGTGGGCCATCGGGATCCGCACCGTCCAGTCGCAGCGGGCGATGGTGTCGGCGGCGAGGCCGTCCCCCTCGGTGCCGAGGATGATGGCCAGCTTTTCGGCGGCGGGAAGGCGGGGGTCGTCAAGGGAGAGCGCGTCGGAGCGCAGCGCCATCGCCGCGGTGCGAAAGCCGAGATCCCCCAGCAGGGCAAGGCCCGCGGCGGGCCAGTCGGCGGCGGTCTGCCCGATCCTTGTCCAGGGGATCTGGAACACCGTCCCCATGCTGACCCGGATCGCACGGCGGCAGAGGGGGTCGCAGCAGGAGGGGGTCACCAGCACCGCGTCCATCCCCAGCGCGGCCGCCGAGCGGAAGATCGCGCCGATGTTGGTCGCGTCGACGATGTTCTCGAGCACCGCCACCCGCTTCGCCCCGGCGCAGAGGGCGGCGGCGTCGGGCAGCGGGGGCCGGTGCATCGCGCAGAGCACCCCCCTCGTCAGGGTGTAGCCGGTCAGCTGGGCCAGCAGCTCCCGCGCGCCGGTGTAGACCGGGACGTCGGGGCAGCGCGCGGCGATCCTCCCGCCGGCGCCGGCCAGCTTGCCCCGCTCCATCAGCAGCGCGAGGGGCCGGTATCCCGCGTCGAGGGCGCGGTCGATGACCTTGGGACTCTCGGCGATAAAGACCCCCTTTTCCGGCTCCAGCCGGCTGCGCAGCTGGGCGTTGGTCAGCTGGGCAAAGACCGCCGCCCCCTCGCAGGAGAGATCGGTCAGCTCGATGAGCTGCGGCATAAAAAATCTACCTCCCAAACGCCGCGCGGTGAGCCGCGCGGCTGTTTTTCTGTCGATGCTGCAATTTCATAAGCGCCCCGACCTGCCCGCCGCGCCTGTGGTCGGGCGCGCGGCTTGCCAAGACCGCTGCGGGCGGCGGGCTTTGTCGCCGCCGAGAGATCGGCGCGGGGAGCAGGCCGGCAGCCGCCCGGTGAAAAAGCGGTCGGTGAAAAACCGCCCGGTGAAAAAGCGGTCGGGCGCGCGGCTTGCCGGGACAGCTGCGGGCGGCGGGCTTTGTCGCCGCCGAAAGACCGGCGCGGGGAGCAGGCCAGCAGCCGCCCGGTAAAAATTAGAGGCGCAGGCCCTTGACGTCCTTGATGCGGGAGAGGATCATGTGGCAGCTGCTCTCGAGGACGCCGGGCAGCGGGTCGAGGACCTCCCGGATCAGCCGCTCCATCTCCTCGGCGCTCGCCGCGACGGCGTGGACGTGGAGCCGGTTCTTGCCGGTCACCCGGTAGATCTGGGTGATCGCGTCGCAGCGCCGCAGCCGGTCGATCACCTCGGCCAGCGCGGCGGGGGCGGTCTCGATCTCAAAATAACAGCTCGCCGCCCCGCTGATCCGCTGCGGGTTGATGATGGTGGTGTACCCCTCGATCACCCCACGCTGCTCCAGCGCGCGCACCCGCGCCGCCACCGCCACCCGGGTGATCCCGATCCGCTGTCCGATCTCGGAATAGGAGATCCGCCCGTTCTCGATCAACAGCTCGACAATCTGCCGGTCCAGCCCCTCCAGCCCCTCTAAAAACATCCCGCCGCCCCCTTCTCCGTTTGTGTTCCATTATAAAAAAGAAAAGCGCAGATTGCAAATTGACACAGAGGCCCGAGATGACTATAATACATTACGAAACGCAAGCAAAAGATTTCGTTTGTAAATGGAGGGGGAGACAGATGAGAGGAGAATTGACCAGCGGCCCGGTGATGCGGCGGATGCTGCTGTTTGCGGTGCCGATGATTCTGGGCAATCTGCTGCAGCAGTGCTACAATGTGGCGGACACCCTGATCGTGGGGCGGGTGCTGGGGGCGAACGCGCTGGCGGCGGTGGGTTCGGCCTTCACCCTGATGACCTTTTTGACCTCGATTTTGCTGGGGCTCTCGATGGGCAGCGGGACGGTGTTCTCGATCCGGTTCGGCCAGCGGGACGAGCGGCGGCTGCGGGAGGCGGTCTGCGCCTCCTTTGTGCTGATCGCGGCGGTCACCGCGGTGCTGACCGCGCTGGTCTTTGCGGGGATCGAGCCGATCCTCACCTTCCTGCGGGTCCCCGATGAGGTGCGCCCGCTGATGCGGGACTACCTGTGGGCGGTCTTTTTCGGGCTCGGGGCGATCTTTCTGTACAACTACTTCGCCTCGCTGCTGCGGGCGGTGGGCAACTCGGCGGTGCCGCTGGCCTTCCTCGCGGTGTCGGCGTCGGTGAATATCGCGCTCGACCTGTGGTTTGTGATGGGTCTGGGCTGGGGGGTCGCCGGCGCGGCATGGGCCACCGTCATCGCACAGTACCTGTCGGGGATCGGCATCGCGGTCTACACCCTGCTGCGGTTCCCCGGCCTGTGGCGGGGCGAGGGGATGCGGGTGAAGCTCTCCGGCATCCGGGAGATCGCCGGCTTCTCGGCGCTGACCTGCGTGCAGCAGTCGGTGATGAATCTGGGCATCCTGATGGTGCAGGGCCTCGTCAACAGCTTCGGCGCGGCGGTCATGGCCGCCTTCGCCGCCGCGGTCAAGATCGACGCCTTCGCCTATATGCCGGTACAGGACTTCGGCAACGCCTTCTCCACCTTCATCGCCCAGAACTACGGCGCGGGGAAGGAGGAGCGGATCCGCACCGGGCTGCGGGGAGCGATCGCCGCCGCGATCGCCTTCTGCCTCGCCATCACCGCCGGGGTCATCCTGCTGGCACGGCCGCTGATGGGGCTCTTCATCGATTCGGGGGAGACGGCGGTCATCGCCGAGGGGGTGCGCTACCTGCGGATCGAGGGCAGCTTCTACTGCGGCATCGGCTGCCTGTTCCTGCTCTATGGCCTCTACCGCGCGGTGGGCCGGCCGGGGATGTCAGTGGTGCTGACCGTCATCTCGCTGGGCACCCGGGTCGCGCTGGCCTACCTGCTCTCCGCCATCCCCGCGATCGGGGTGGCCGGGATCTGGTGGTCGGTGCCGATCGGCTGGCTGCTGGCCGACCTCACCGGTCTGGGCTACTACCTGCTGCGGCGGGAAAAACTTTTCCGGTTCACCGAGATCTGACCCCCGCCCCTTTTTCGGGGCAAAAGTGGTAAAATTTTTGTGATTTCGGGTCATTCTCACAAAATGCACTTTTTCTTTCTCCCGTTTTGCGGTACAATAGGGAGAGTCAATGGGCGAAGTATGCCCTTTGGCGGATCACAGGAGAAAAAAGAGGGGCGGCCGGCGCCGCTCTGTTTTGAAAGCGAGGAACGATCTTATGAAATCCATGACCAAACAGGAGGCGCTCGCCGCACTGCGCGGCCAGTGTGTCACCCTGATCCGATTCGACGATTTTGAGACGGCAAAGGCGGTCTCCCACGCGGTGGCCGAGGCGGGCATCGGCGCGCTGGAGATCACCTTCACCGTCAAGGACGCCCCCCGGCTGATCCGGGAGCTGAACGAGGAGTTCGGGGACAGCGTGGTGGTCGGCGCGGGCACCGTGATGAGCGCCGATCAGGTGGAGCTGGCCTATGAGAACGGGGCCGACTTCATCACCAGCCCCTGCATCCTGCCCGAGGTCGGGGCCGCCTGCAAGCGGCTGGACCTGCTGTGCAGCATGGGCGCCCAGACCGCTAACGAGGCCTACCAGAGCCATCTGGCCGGCAGCGACCTGATCAAGCTGTTCCCCGGCTCCTCAATCGACCCCGACTTCATCGCCGCGGTCAAGGCCCCGCTGCCGTATCTGGAGTTTTTGCCGACCGATGGGGTGGATTACAGCAACATCAGCCAGTGGTTCGCCAGCGGCGCCTACGCCGTCGGGATCGGCAGCTATTTGACGAGCGGCATCGACAAGGACCACCTCGCCGAGGTCGCGAGCCGCTGCAAGCTGCTGCTCAACGCGATCAAGTGAGCGCCGCCCCGTCAGGGTCCCCCCGCGCGGGCCGCGGTCCGGCAGGGGAGAAAAGGGGACGCGCCGCGCCCCCAAAAAAAGAAATCATTGCGACAAGAAGAGCCGCCGGCTGTTTTCAGCCGGCGGCTCTTGCCGTCTCAAATGGCCCGGTGTCGGGACGATCAACCGGGTCCGTTTTCAGTTCAAGGAACGGATCACCGCACCGCGTCCGCAGGGACGGCGGCCGCGGAAAGAGCAGCCGCAGAAAGAGCGGACACAGGAGCAGCGGTCACAGAAACGGCGCCGCGGAAAGAGCGGCCGCGGGGATGGCAGTCAGAGGGAGAGTTCGAGCCCGACCGGGCAGTGGTCGCTGCCGGTGACCTCGGGCCAGATGGTGCTGTCCACCAGCTTGTCGGCGAGGCGGCGGCTGAGGATGAAGTAGTCGATCCGCCATCCCGCGTTGTTGGCCCGGGCATGAAACCGGTAGCTCCACCAGCTGTAAGCCCCCGTCCTGTCGGGGTAGAGCACCCGGAAGCTGTCGAGAAAACCGCTGTCCAGCAGTTCGGTCAGCTTCTGGCGCTCCTTTGCGGTATAGCCGGCGTGGCCCTCATTGGGACGGGGATTTTTCAGGTCGATGGGCTGGTGGGCGACGTTGAGATCGCCGCAGTAGACCACCGGTTTTTCAGCGTCCAGCCCGAGCAGGTAGTTCCGCATCGCGTCCTCCCACACCATCCGGTAGTCCAGCCGCTCGAGCTGCTGCTTGGAGTTCGGGGTGTAGCAGTTGACCAGATAGAAATCGGGGTACTCCAGCGTGATGACCCGGCCCTCATGGTCGTGCTCGTCGATGCCGAGGCCGCAGCGCACGCCCAGCGGCTCGATCCGGGTAAAGACCGCCGTGCCGGAATAGCCCTTGCGCTCGGCGCTGTTCCAGTACTGCCGGTAGCCGGGCAGATCCAGCTCGGCCTGCCCGGGCTGCATCTTGGTCTCCTGCAGGCAGAAGATGTCGGCGTCCAGCTGGGTGAAAAATCCCTTGAACCCCTTATTGAGACAGGCGCGCAGCCCGTTGACATTCCACGAGATCAGCTTCAAGATTTGGCCCTCCTTTGGTTTTGACGGTTTGTGCCGGCGGCGCGGCTCACAGCCGGCCGGCGCTCTGTTCGAGCCGGCGCAGCAGCGAGACGATGGGGCAGATCAGCATCCCCGCGAAGAAGTTGCCCGCCGCATGGACGGCGTCCCAGGGCAGGCCGGCGATGATCCAGGCGATCATCCCCTGAAAATCCAGCCCGAAGAGCAGCGCCTGCGCCGGGGCATAGAGGGTGCCGAAGAGCAGCCCGTGCAGCCCGCAGACGGCCATATAGACGGGGGGCTGCGCCCAGCGGGGCAGGTTTTGGGGCAGCAGCATGGTCGCCCCCCACAGCACCGCCCAGAGATAGAGGTAGGGCAGCCACCAGGTCGAAAACCCGGCCATCAGCCCGTTGATCAGAACATAGATGTAGATGGGGTAGAGGGCTTTTTTGCGATAGACGAGGGTATAGGCCATCGTCAGCACCCCGAGAAGGTGGATGTTGGGCAGAAACTCAAGCAGGATCTTGGACAGATACATCAAGCTGCCCAGCATCCCGAACACCGCCATCTCCCGCGCGGTCAGCTTCAACCCTTCTCCACCCGCAGCGCATAGCTGCTGCCCGGGACGATCTCGGTGGAGCCGACGCCGGTGGAGGCGTACTCGCCATCGATGTAGAAGGCCCAGTAGGCGCCGTCGGTGTCATAGTCGGCGGTGATGCCGCAGACCGACTTGACATAGAGGCCAAACTCGCTCTCCTCGCCCTCGATCAGGCCGAGGGACTGCAGCGCGGCGCCGACGGTGGTCTCATCGGTGTGGATCTGGTAAGCGGTGGTCTTGCCGTCGCCGTCGGTGACGGTCAGGGCAAAGATGGTCTCGCCCTCGCCCAGAACCTCGGCGCCGGCGTCCTGCGCCGCAGCGGCGCTGGAGGACTGGGGCAGGCTGCCGGTCACGTCCGAAGAGGTGGGCGCCGTGCCCGAGACGCCGGGGGCGCTGCTGCTGCCCGAATTGCTGTTGCTGCAGCCGGTGGTGCCCAGCACTGCCGCCGCGAGCAGCAGGACGCACAGGGACAGCGACAGCGACCGCTTGAAGATGGTCAACTGTTTCATTCTGAAAATCTCCCTTTTCATCTTATCTGAAATTTCTCCCGGCAGGCGCTCGCAGCCGTTTTTTGCGGAGAGTTTGGCGGCAAAGAGTGTTTCGGCTCGGCGCGCAGACGGCCCGCCTTCTCGGGGGCAGGGCCCCCAATGGCGTGTTCCCAAACGCGGCTTTGGGTCAGGACCGGCTGTCGTTTTTGCAGCGCCTCACGGCGACGGGCTCGCACAGGATTTGCACCTGTTTCCTCTTTCCGACCGGGCCATTATACCACATCCCGCCGCGGGTTTCAAATCGCCGGCGGCAGCCGCCTGCCGCGGCAGGGGGCGGGCGGCGAAAACGGGAATGGGAAGCGCGGAAAACAGAGAAGAAAAAAAGAAGAAAAAGAGCCGCGTGGGGCGAAAGGTGGGGCCGGCGGGAAGAAAAGGGGGAGAAAAGGCGGCCAGCGTGAGCCGGGAGAGCCAAAAAGAGGGGGAAAACGGGGAGAAGGCGGGGGAAAACGGGGAGAGGGGGCGAAAGAGAAAAAAACGGGGGCAGGGATGGGCCGAAGAGGGGGCAGCCGCTCAGAAAAGGCGCGCGGCTCGCCGGGATCGCTGCGGGCGCGTGGCCGGGTCGCCGACGCGAGACCGGCGCGGGGAGCGGGCTTGCAGCCGCCCGATGAAAAAGCTTGCAGCCGCTCATTAAAATTGGTAGAATAAGCGGGATAGCCTTTTTCGGAAATGGTGGGAAGGGCTTTTTTGGAAAGGTGGTCTTTTTGTTGAAAAAAGCGTTTTTGATCGGGGTGACGGCGTCCTTTTTCTTCGCCTTCACCTTTGTGCTCAACCGCAGCATGAACCTCGCCGGCAGCAGCCCGCTGTGGAGCGCGGCGCTGCGGTACCTGCTGCTCACCCCCATCCTGCTGGTGGTGCTGCTGCCCGGCGGCCGGTACAGGACGGTGCTGCGGCAGATCGCCTCAGCGCCCGGGCCGTGGCTGCTGTGGAGCACCGTCGGCTTCGGGCTGTTCTATCTGCCGCTGACGCTGGCCTCCTCCTTCGGGGCGTCGTGGTTCGTCGCCGCCTGCTGGGAGCTGACCATCCCCGCCGGCATCCTGCTCACCCCGCTGTTCGGCCGTCCGATCCCGCTGCGCACCCTGCTCTGCTCGCTTGTGGTGGTCGCGGGGGTGTTTGTGCTGCAGCTGCAGTCGGGCGGCGCGGGGGACTCGCTTTTTGTCTGCATCGCGCTGCTGCTGGTTGCCGCCTTCTCCTACCCGCTGGGCAACCGCAAGATGATGGCCCGCTGCGGCGGGTCGCTCTCGGCGCTCGAGCGGGTGTTCGGGATGAGCCTTTGCAGCCTGCCCTTCTGGCTGGTCGTGGCCGCCGCCGGGGCGCTGACCTCCGGCGCGCCCACCCCCGCGCAGCTGTTCCAGTCGCTGCTGGTCGCGGTCTTTTCCGGCATCATCGCCACCGCCCTCTTCTTCAAGGCCACCGACCTTGTGCGGGAGAACCCCGCCCCGCTCGCCGCGGTCGAGGCGACGCAGGCCGGGGAGGTGCTCTTCACCCTGCTGGGCGGGGTGCTGCTGCTGGGGGACGACGTCCCCAGCCTCTCGGGCTGGATCGGCATCGCGCTGGTCGCCGGGGGGATCGTCCTCTCCAGCCTGTGCGCCGCCGGGGAAAAGGGCTGACCCGGTGACAGCGGCCCAAAGCCGTGGTATACTGGTTGGATGAAGAAGCCTCTCGCCCGCACCGGCGCCCGCTGCGGCAGAAGGGGAACCCCCTCGCGCAGGACGCCGGCGGGCCGAACAGGAACGTGAGGAAAGGAGCCTTGCCATGCGAGTCAAACAGGATCTCGCCCGGGCCAAACTGGTCAGTGCCGCAATGGGGCAGATCCCCTGCGATCTGTCGGTGGAGAACGTCAAGCTGGTCAACCTCATCACCGGGGAGATCTACCCCGCCGCGGTGGATGTGCTGGACGGGGTGATCGTCCGGGTGCGGGAAAAGGGCCGCGCCGCCGAACAGAAGAGCGCCCGGGTCTACGACGGGGGCGGGCGGTACCTGCTGCCCGGCTGCATCGACATCCATATGCACATCGAGAGCACGATGATGACCCCCGAAAACTTCGGCCGCGCCGCGATCCTCTGCGGCACCACCAGCGTCTTCGTCGACCCGCACGAGATCGCCAACGTGCTGGGCATCGAGGGGGTGCGGTTCATGGTGGACAACGCCAAGGCCTCCCCGGTGCGGCAGTTCAACCTCGCGCCCTCCTGCCTGCCCTCGGTGCCGGGGGCGGAGGGCAACGGCGCCGTCTTCGGCCCCGCCGAGATCGCCCGTCTGCTCGAGACCGACGGGGTGTACGGCATCGCCGAGATGATGGACTTTTACAATATGATCCACAACTCCGAGAAGATGCGGGGCATCGCGGACGAGGGGCTGCGGCGGGATATGCTGATCCAGGGCCATGCGCCGAAGCTCGCCGCCGGCCAGATCGCCGCCTATGCGCTGGCCGGCCCGACCGACAACCACAGCATCCGCACCGACTGGGAGGTCGTCGAGAACCTCCACGCCGGGCTGTATGTCGACCTGCAGTCCAGCTCGCTGGAGTCCAGCTCGATGCCGAAACTCGTCGCCGGGCTCAAGGGGATGCGGTACACCGACCATGTCTGCCTGTGCAACGACGACGTCCACGCCAAGGACCTGCTCGAGACCGGCCATGTCAACCGGCTCATCAAGGAGGTGCTGCGCGAGGGGGTCGACCCGATGGACGCCTACCGCTGGGCGAGCTACAACTCCGCCCGCAGCGCCCGGATCGAGGATCTGGGGGCGATCGCGCCGGGGTATCTGGCCGACCTGCAGCTGCTGGATGAGATGGACGGGCGCAACCCCTACGCCGTCTTTACCGAGGGCAGATTGGTGGCCGAGGACGGCCGCCTGCTCTCTGCGCCAAAAAAGCGGCCGATCCCCGACAGCGTGCTGGGCGGCACGGTGCGGGCGGCGGGCCTCACCGGGCCGGACAGCCTGCGGCTCGCCGCGCCCGCCGGCGCAAAGGGGACGGTGCGGGTCGCGCTGCTCGACTACGACAATCCCTCGGCCCGCAGCGAGCTGTTCTATGAGGAGCTGCCGGTGAAGGACGGGTATGTCGACCTCGCGGGCAGGGAGGACCTGTGCTTTGTCGCGGTCTTCAACCGGCACGGCGCGGCGGACCACACCGTCACCGTCGCCCGCAGCCTCTACCTCAGGGAGGGGGCGATGGCCACCACCGTCAGCCACGACTGCCACAACCTGACCCTCTGCTACAAGGACCCCGCCGACGGCTACCTCGCGGCCAAGACCCTGATCGACTGCGGCGGCGGTTTCTGCACCGTCAAGGACGGCGCGGTGAGCGGCCTGCTGGAGCTGCCGGTCGCCGGGCTGATGAGCCTGCTCGAGCTGCCCGATCTCGTCCCCGCGATCGCAAAGCAGGAACAGGCGGCCGACGCGATCTTCGCAAAGCCCGGCTGCATGATGAAGCTGGCGCTGGTCTCGCTGGCCTGCACCCAGAACGCGGTCATCACCGACCGGGGCCTCTTCGACGGGCGCACCCAGCGGTTCTATGAGCAGTTCCCCGCGGCGGCGGAGTAAAAAAGTCACCCCCGCGGCAGACCGCGGCGGAGTAAAAGAGTAGGGGGACAAAAGAGAAGAGCGCGGTGAGCTTTGCACCCCGCCGCGCCCAAAACCGCCGGAGGAGTCCGGCGGCCTCTCGGGGGAAACCCAGCGCATCGCCCATGCGATGCGCAGCGCCCCGCCCGCGCGATGCGGATTGGTTTTTCAGCTTCCCGGCAAAATAAGCGCCCGATTTTGTGCATGATGCGGACAAAATCGGGCGCTTTTTCTGTCAAAACGTCGGGCAAAACGTCGGGCAAGACGTCGGGATTTCGGACATCTGCGCGGAACCCCGGCGCCGTTTTCCTTTGAAATTGAGGCGCTCCCTTTCCGCAGACGGCGAGATCGAAAGGCCGAAAAAAGAGGCCGCCGGGTCCCATGCGGAGGACCCGGCGGCGGAAAAAAGGGGAAAAGAGAGGAGGTGCGTCGAACGAAAGATGCCGTCTCTGCCTCCCCGAGGAGCCAACCGCGAGGAGGG
>CALXIJ010000166.1 GCA_944388335.1 uncultured Pygmaiobacter sp. | reverse complement strand
TATTAAAAGAAAAAGGTCATCAGATAGCCTTTTTTTCTATGAAGGACGAAAGAAACATTCATACAGGAGATAAGGAATATTTTGTAAAGCCAATAGACTTAAATAGTGGAAGTAAGCTAGAGGCAATCAACGTAATTTATTCAAAAGAAAACAAAAAAAAGATGGAAGAAGCGCTTGACGATTTTAAACCAGACATTGTGCATATTAATAACTTCCAGAGGCAGTTATCTGAATCTATAGTAGAAGCAGCATATAAAAGGCACATCCCTATAGTTTTTACTGCACATGACTTGCAAGCAATTTGTCCTGCTATATCTATGTTGGATAGTAAAAATAATATATGTGAATTGTGCTTAAAGGGTAAATATATAAATTGTATTAAGAAAAAATGCATAAAAAATTCAAATTTAAAAAGCTTGTTGGGAGCGATAGAAGGAAAATACTATAGGATGCATAATGTCTACACAAAAAAAATAGCACATATAATTACTCCATCAGCTTTTTATAAAGCTAAACTAGAAGAAGATGGCATAGACTCCAATAAGATAACAGCAATTATTAATTTTGTAGACTTGGAAAATTATAATTTAGAATGTCAAGATGAAGGATATGCTTTATATGTAGGAAGATTATCAAAAGAAAAAGGAATATTAAATTTAATAAAAGCATTCGAAAGTCTTAGGGAATATAAATTATATATTGCAGGAGAAGGGTCAGAAAAAGAAACAATAATGAAAATGATAAAAGACAATCAACTTAATAAAAACATAAAATTGTTGGGATATTTGAAACAAGATAAAGTAAAAGAATACATACGAAAAGCAAGTTTTGTTGTTGTTCCATCTATATGGTATGAAAACTGTCCATATTCAGTAATAGAAACTTTAGCAATAGGAAAACCAATAGTTGGTGCTAATATTGGAGGAATTCCAGAATTGGTAAAGAATGAGGAAACAGGATTAGTTTATAAGTATGATGACGTACAAGAACTAGCAGAAAAAATGAAAAAATTATTTGAGAATAAAACTGTTTTAATACAATATGGTGAAAATGCTAAAAGTTTTGCTAATAAAGTGTGCAATAAAGAAGTATATTATGGAAAACTTATCAAGATTTATAATGATTTATTTTATTGAAAGTTATAAGGAGATAATTTATGAATAAGGACTTTATAAAAGATTATGAAAAAAAAAATAAAAAAAAATATAATACTATTTCAGGATGGCTAAGGCTATTTAAGTATCATGATTTAAAATATTTATATTATTTTAGAAAATCGAAGAAATCCTTCTTGAAACCTTACTATAAATATAGATGTTTAAAATATGGGAAAAAATATGGTATAGAAATACACAACAATGCAAAAATAGGCTCTCCAGTCGAATTAACACATGCTTATAATATAACTATTAATGGTAAAGCGGTTATAGGAGATAATGTTGTGATATTTAAAGGAGTTACAATAGGCTCAATTCGTAGTGGAAAAAAAGCTGGAGTTCCAACTATAGGGGACAATGTGGTCTTGTGCACGAATTGCTTCCTTTGTGGAAATATACACATCGGAAATAACGTTTTAATTGCAGCTAATTCATTTGTAAATTTTAACGTACCAGATAATTCAATAGTAATTGGAAATCCAGGAACGATTCATAAAAATAATAACCACATTAAAGATTATATAGCAAAAGAACAACTAAAAGTAAAAGGAGAAAAATAAGATGTCAGAGAAAAAATTAAATGGAACAGTAATTGTAACATATAGGTGCAATGCAAGATGCACCATGTGTAATAGATATAAAGCGCCTTCTAAGCCAGAAGAGGAAATAAGTATAGAAACTATAAAGAAATTACCAAAGATGTATTTCACTAATATTACAGGAGGAGAACCTTTTATTAGAGAAGACTTGGCAGATATAGTTAGAGAACTTTATAAAAAATCAGATAGAATTGTTATTTCTACGAATGGCTTTTTTACAGACAGAATAATAAAATTATGTGAAGAGTTTCCAAATGTTGGAATAAGGATTTCAATAGAAGGATTAGAAGAAACAAATAATAAAATAAGAGGTTTGGAAGATGGATTCAATAGAGGATATTCAACATTAAAAAAATTAGTTGAAATGAAACATCCTGATGTTGGATTTGGAATGACAGTTCAAGATGTAAATGCAAAAGATTTAGTACCACTTTATGATTTATCAAATGAACTAAATATGGAATTTGCAACAGCTTCACTACATAATAGTTTCTATTTCGTAGAAGCAAAAAATATAATACATGATAGATTAATGGTGGCAAAGGAATTTGAAAAACTAATAAATAAATTATTGAATTCCAATTCGCCTAAGAAATGGTTTAGGGCGTACTTTAATCATGGATTAATTAATTATATATTTGGACAAAAAAGGCTTCTTCCTTGTGATATGGCATTTGACACATTTTTTATTGACCCTTATGGTGATGTTATGCCATGTAATGGAACTAAGGAAAAAGAAGTAATGGGAAATTTGAATACTCAAACTTGGGACGAGCTATGGAATTCAGAGCAAGCTGAAAAAGTTAGAAATAAAGTTAGACACTGTGATAGACAGTGTTGGATGATAGGTTCTGTTTCACCAGCAATGCATAAATATATTTGGAAACCAGCTTGGTGGGTTATAAGGCATAAGTTCTTTAGATTTTATAAAAAAGACAAGTATTCAATGTATGAAAATCCAATTGTCAGAGATTACAAAGATGGAAAAGTTACCAAGGAGGAGCTTGATAAATGCTCAACTTGTGACATGAATTGTCAGGTACAGGATGGATTATCAGAAGCATCTAAAGAACAATTAAAAAATAAATCTGGTGAAGAAATTGTTGATGAAGATATAAAAAGACAATTTGAAAAGTAAAACAATTGGTAATATGAAAGGGGAAAAAATGGAAAAGGAAAATATAATATTAAGTGATTGTGAAGAATGGAAAATAAAAGATTTTAAAGAAGGCGTATCAGAAGTTACAAATAAGAAATTTAAAATAATTTCAAAAATATGCATTGGCAAAAGGACTTTAATTAATAATATTTATAGATATATCACTTACATTTTTTGGCCATTTAAAATATTTCTGAAAAGAAGCAAATATGATGTAATTATAGGATGGCAACAATTTTTTACAATATTTTTCTCATTTTATTGTAACTTATTTAAAGTAAAAAAAGAAAATAAAATAGTTATAGCTAATTTTACATATAAACCTAAAAATGGAATAAAAGGAAAAATATATAAAAAATTGATGAAATTTTGTTTGAATCCCATATATATTGATTATATACACGTTCCATCAGCCAATTATGCTAAACAAATTTCTAAGGATTTTAATATAGGAGAGAAAAAATTTATAGTTGCGCATTTTGGAATTGAAGATATGTTTGAGAAATATAAAAAATTAAAAAAAGAGCAAAATAATGATTATACATTAGCATTAGGAAGATCCAATAGAGATTATGATTTTTTGATTAGTGAATGGAAAAAGATTCCTAATACATATAAGTTAATCATAATTTCTGATACTTATAAAACAAATAAAAAGCTGCCTAATAATATTACTATCTTAAATAATGTGGTTGGAGACAAGCAATATAATTATATTATAAATTCTAAAATGATGATAATACCTATTAATAAAGAAAATATTTGCTCAGGGGATACAGTATTACTTACAGCAATGTCATTTGAAAAATTAGTTGTTGTGACAAAGCCTAGCACTTTAGCTGAGATGTATATAGAAAATGGAGTAAATGGAATTGCGTTAGAAAAAAGAAAAGATGAATTTGCAAAAAATATTTTGAACATCTTAAAAGATGAAAATAAGATATTGGCTATAGGAAAAAATGCTAGAAAAATTTACCTTGACAAATATTCTAGAGTAGCTATGGGAGAAAGAATAGGAGAAGTATTAAATGAAAATAGCAATGATAGGGCATAAACGTATTCCTTCAAGAGAGGGCGGAGTAGAAGTTGTTGTGCAAGAATTATCTACTATGTTAGTAAAAGACGGACATCAAATTGATGCATATAATAGGAAAGGCAAAAATGTACAAGATTCAAATGCTGATAAAGATAAAAAAAATTTAAAAGAATATAAAGGTGTAAGGATTATAACTATTCCAACAATTAATAAAAAAGGTATAGATGCTTTATTATATTCATTTTTCGCAAGTATAAGAGCTTTATTTGGAAAATATGATGTTTTACATTATCATGCGGAAGGTTCTTGCGCCATGCTGTGGATACCTCACTTATTTAAAAAGAAAATAGTTGTTACAATACATGGTTTAGATTGGCAACGCTCAAAATGGGGTGGATTTGCAACAAAATATATAAAATTTGGCGAAAAGCTAGCAGCTAAATATGCAGACGAGATAATAGTTCTTTCAAAGGGAGTTCAAAAATACTTTAAAGAAACATACAATAGAGATACAAATTTTATTCCTAATGGAGTAAATAAGCCAGAGATTAGAGAACCAAAAATAATTAAAGAAAAATATGGATTAAATAAAGATGGTTATATATTATTTTTAGCAAGAATTGTTCCTGAAAAGGGTTTACATTATTTAATAGAGGCATACAAACAAATAAATACTGATAAAAAATTAGTTATAGCAGGAGGATCAAGTCATACAAATGACTACCTAGAGAAAATAAAAAAAATGGCAAGCAAAGATAGCAGAATTATAATGACTGGTTTTGTCCAAGGCGAAGAACTAGAGGAACTTTATAGTAATTGCTATTTATATTGCTTGCCAAGTGATGTAGAGGGCATGCCTATTTCACTTTTAGAAGCAATGAGTTATGGATGTAATTGCTTAGTAAGTGATATAGAAGAAAATACACAAGTAGTTGGTAAATATGCAAAAACATTTAACAAAGGCAATATAGAAAGTTTAAAAGAAGAACTTGAAAATATGATTAATTATACTCAAGAAAATAAAGAGAAAATAGCTAATTATGTATTAAACACTTATAATTGGGACAAAATTGTAAAAGAAACAGAGGAGCTTTATGCCAAAGAATAGGAGGAATTATGAAAGTAGGAGTAATTACAAGGCATGCGGTACCTAACTATGGTTCTTTATTGCAATCGTATGCTACAGAGAAAGCTTTGGAAAAGATGGGATATGATGCA
>CALXIJ010000165.1 GCA_944388335.1 uncultured Pygmaiobacter sp. | reverse complement strand
GTGGGCATCATCTTCGTCACCCACTTCCTCGAGCAGGTTTATGAGGTCTGCGACCGGATCACCGTGCTGCGGGACGGCCAGCTGGTGGGCGAGTACATCATTGAGGATCTGCCCAGAGTGCAGCTGGTCTCCAAGATGCTGGGTAAGGATCTGGACGAAATGGCCGACATCAAGAAGGATCACACCGGCGAGGTGGATATGAGCGACTCCGGCATCGTGCTGGAGGCACATCAGCTGGCCAGCGTGGAGGGCATCAAGCCCTTTGACTTCCACATCCGCAAGGGAGAGGTCAACGGCTTTACCGGCCTTCTGGGCTCTGGCCGCAGCGAGTGCGTCCGCGCCCTCTTCGGCGCCGACCGCACCACCGGCGGCACCATCAAGATCGGCGGCAAGGAAGTGAAGATCCACAAGCCCCGGGACGCCATGAAGCATGGCGTGGGGTATCTGCCCGAAGACCGCAAGCGCGACGGCATCGTGGGCGATCTGTCTGTACGGGACAATATCATCCTGGCCTTGCAGGTGATGAAGGGCTTCTTCCACCCCATCTCCCGCGCCAAGGCCGAGGAGTTTGCCGACAAGTACATCAAGCTTCTGGAGATCAAGACGGCGTCCTCGGATACGCCCATCAAGTCCCTCTCCGGCGGCAACCAGCAGAAGTGTATTCTGGCGCGGTGGCTCCTCACCAATCCCTCGTACCTCATTCTGGACGAGCCCACCCGCGGCATTGACATCGGCACCAAGATCGAGATTCAGAAGCTGGTCTTGCGGCTGGCCGATGAGGGCAAGAGCGTGACGTTCATCTCCTCGGAGATCGACGAGATGCTGCGCACCTGCTCGCGGCTCATCGTCATGCGCGACCGGAAGATCGTCGGTGAACTCACCGGCGCGGATCTGACCCAGACCAAGATCATGGCAACCATCGCGGGAGGTGAAAGCGCGTCATGACATCTGAAAGACTCAAGCCCCGGGAGCAGGGCAAGCTCCGCGCGCTGTTCCGGCGGCAGATATTCATTCCCATTGCGGCGCTTTTGGTTCTGATCGTCGTCAATCTCATTGCCGACCCCACGTTCTTTGCCGTGAAGCTGGATCAGAACAGCGCCGGCAACCCGGTGCTCACCGGCAACCTCATCACCATTCTCGACAACGCCTCGGAGCTTGCCATTCTGGCCATCGGCATGACGCTGGTGACGGCGGCCTCCGGCGGCCAGGACATCAGCGTGGGCGCCACCATCGCCATCGCCGGCAGCGTGACGCTGCGGGTGCTCTGCGGCACGGAGGCGCGGCCTGAGACCATGCAGGCGCCCATCATCGTGGCGTTCCTGGTGTGCTGCGTGGCGTCCATGCTCTTTGGCGCCTTCAACGGCACGCTGGTTGCCTACTTCAAGATCCAGCCCATGGTGGCGACCCTGATTCTCTACACCGCCGGCCGCTCCATCGCCGCGTGGATCAACAACAACGCCCTGCCCATCATCAGTGACCCCGTCTTTGGCTACGCGGGCAACTTCATCCCCGGCATTCCCGTGCCCACGCCCATTTTCATCGCCATTGCCTGCATGGTGGTCATTGCCCTGGTGCTGAAATTCACAACCCTGGGGCTCTACACCCAGTCTGTGGGCATCAACCCCAATTCCTCCCGCCTCAACGGCATCAACCCCGCCTTTATCAAGTTCATCACCTATGTGATCCTGGGTCTGTGCGTGGCCGTGGCCGGCTTTATCAAGGTCAGCCGCTTCTCCACCATCAACTATTCGGTGGTGGCCAAGGACATCGAGATGGATGCCATTCTGGCGGTCGCCCTGGGCGGCAACGCCTTGAGCGGCGGCAAGTTCAACATGGCGGCCTCCATCCTGGGCGCCTATGTCATCCAGTTCCTGACCACGACGCTCTATTCCTTCAATGTGGACTCCAGCGCCCTGCCTGCCTATAAGGCGGTGGTGGTCATCATCCTGGTGGTGCTCAGCGCGCCCACATTCCAGGAGAAGCTGAGCCATCTCAAGAAAAAGCCCAAGATGGCCGCGGCTGCAAAGGAGGGTAATTAAGATGGCTCGTCCCAATTCTTCCGTCAAAGGGGAGCGGCTCAAGCCCCATCGCACCAGTCTTTCCGATACCAACCTGCTGCTGATCATCACCCTGGTGGTGTTCCTCGTCATGTACGTGGCGGCGGTGGTGTTCCTGGGCTCCGGCTTCCGCAAGCCCCAGACCTTCTTCAATATGCTCAATGAAAACGCGGCGCTGATTATTCTCTCCTGCGGCATGAGCCTGGTCATGATCACCGGTGGCATCGATATCTCCGTGGGTACCATGACGGCGCTGGTGTGCATGAGCTGCGCGGTGAACCTGGACTATCAGTCCGGTACCATTGCCAGCGCCATCGGCCTTGCGCTGCTCATCGGCGTGCTCTACGGCCTGGTGCAGGGCTATATCATCGCCTATCTGGAGATCCAGCCCTTTATCGTGACCCTGGCGGGCATGTTCTTCGCCAAGGGTATGACCACCATCGTCAACGCCGACCAGTTCAACGTGGCCAATGAGAGTTTCCAGGCCCTGAAGCTCACCCGCATCAGCGTGCCGGGTATGGGCTCGGTGAACAAGCTGGGCAACTATGTGCCGGCGTATGTGGAAATCGGCGTGATTGTGGCGCTGATTGTGGTGATTTTGCTGTTCGTGCTGCTTCGCTGGAGCAAGCTCGGCCGGAATTTCTACGCCGTGGGCGGCAACCAGCAGAGCGCCAACATGCTGGGCATCAACGTCAAGCGCACCAAGTTCCTGGCGCACTTCCTGTGCAGCGTGCTGGCGGGCATCGGCGGCTTCGTGTACTTCCTGCACGTGGGCTCCGGCTCTCCTTCTCATGCCAGCGGCTATGAGATGAACGCCATCGCCTCGTCGATCATCGGCGGCACCATGCTCACCGGCGGCGTGGGCAATATCATCGGCACGTTCTTCGGCGTGATGTCTCTGAGCACCATTAAGAATATTGTGTCCTCTCTGGGTCTCGACGAGGCCTGGTGGACGAATATCACTGTGGCGGCCATGATCTGCCTGTTCCTGCTGATCCAGAGCCTGGTGCTGCTGCGGAAAAACAAAAAGTGAGGAGAAACAAACATCGTATTTTCCCAAGCAATCCGCAAATAACCAAGAGAGGAGCAAACAATGCAAATGAAACAATGGCTCAAAAGAGCGGCGAGCTTGACCTTAGCCGCTTTGATGGTTGTCGGGGTACTCCCGGCATCGGCGCTGGCGGCGGGAGAGGTGCCCGCGCTGCTTTCTGTGCAGGAGGGCATCAACGTCTCCGTCTCCTACGGCACAGATGCGGACACTGCCAAATTAAGCCTTCCCACCCAGGTCACCGTGGAGGTGGAGGATCTTTCTCCCCTGGCGGCGGTGGAGCCGGTCTCCCTGGACTTTGACGGCGAGGGAAGACCCGGTGAAATGACCTACTACTCCGACAAAATCACCGTCCAGGACGGAAAGCTCCATTTTGCCAACGATACCAACATCAAGGCCACCATGGGCTCGGAGGATCTCACCGACTACGTGGTGGAGGCGGAGCTTCAGTGCGCAGAGGAGACCCCCACCGCGGACTACGGCATCATGTTCCGCACCACGGAAGCAAGCGGCGACGGCCCCGACAGCTACCATGGCCTCTATGTGGGTCTGGGCGTGCTGGACTTCAACGCCAAGCCTGTCAAGTACGGCCTCAAGGTGGGCTATGCCGACGGCTACTGGCACGACATTAAAATGTATGAATACGAGCTCGACGCCAAAGCGGTTAACACCCTGCGGGTGGTGGTATACAAAAATACCTACACCGTCTTCGTGAAAAGACCCGGTGAGGACTTTGTGAAGGTCATCAGTGCCACCCAGGACATTTATGAGAACGGCTGCGTGGGCCTTCGCTCCTACAAGCAGGGCTTTGATGCCGACAGCTTCTCCATCCGCGCCGTGACCGAGGCGGATCTCGAAGCCTGCGGCATCGTCCCCTCCGTATCCATGAACGCGAAGGTCGAATCCTGGACGGCGGATCCCGCTTACGATCCCAATGAGCCCGGCAGCTATACCTTTACCGGCACCCTGGCTGAAAGCGACGCCTTCATCAACGAAGAAAACCGCACCGTGGAAGCCACCGTCACCGTGAAGGAAATGCCCGAAGCCGTCAATAAGGATCACGCCGTGCCCTTCTCTCAGGTGGAGGTCAACGATGACTTCTGGGCGCTGCGGCAGAAGCAGATGGTCTGCGAAGTGATCCCTACCGCCATGGAGAACATCAGCAAGTCCGGCGGCGGCCTCAATAACTTCAAGCTGGCCTCGGAGTATTTGGCCACCAAGGAGGGCGAATACACCACCGAAAATGCCCCCATGCACGAGGGCGCCAAGTATGTGGACTCCGATGTCTGGAAGGTCATCGAGAGCATGGCCTATGCCCTGCAGCTGGACGCCAAGGGCGATTCGGAAATGCTCGCAGGTCAGGCCTATATCCGCCAGAAGCTCAACGAGTGGATCCCCTGGTTTGTGGGCTCCCAGGAGGCCGACGGCTACCTCTACACCGCTTTCACCCTGGCCTCCAACAACGGCGACTGCCCCGACAGCCAGATGCGCTTCACCGGCCGCAGCGACAATATGCCGGTGCACACCGACGGCAGCTATTATGAAACTGTTGGAACAGCTGCCTACGACGAGAGCGTGGACTATGACGACCACGAGCTCTACTGCATGGGTCACTTCTATGAGGCGGCCGTGGCGCACTACCGTGCAACCGGCGACTTTAGACTCCTGGACGTGGCCGTGAAGAACGCCGATCTGGTGGCGCGCACCTTCGGCTATGACGACAAAACCCAGGTGCAGGCCGTCCCCGGCCACCAGGAGATTGAGCTGGCGCTCATCAAGCTGGCGGAGGTCTGCCTGGAGATCGGCGGCGAGTATGCCAAAAAAGCCGACAGCTACGTGAAAGTGGCGCGGTTCTTCCTGGATCAGCGCGGCCACGACCATGACGGCTGGAACGACGCCGTGGACAACAAAAACCTTGGTGGCGCGCAGTACTGCCAGGACGATGTGCCCGTGGCCGACCAGCGCACCGCCTACGGCCACTGCGTGCGCGCCTAGTATATGTACACCGGCATGGCCGACGTGGCGCTGATGCTGGTGGCTCAGGGCGAGGAAAACCCCTACGATGAAGCGCTCAACGCCATCTGGGAGGACGTCCGCAGCAAACAGTACATCAACGGCGGCGTGGGCGTGGCCTACGGCGCGGAGTCCTTCGGCAATGCCTACGAGCTTCCCAACAACATGGCCTACTGCGAAACCTGCGCCCAGATCTCCAACGCCATGTGGAATCTGCGCATGAACCTCCTCTACAAGGACAGCAAGTACGCCGACGTCATCGAAAATAACCTCTACAACAGCATCATCTCCTGCGTCAACATGGACGGCAACCAGTTCTTCTATGGCAACCCCATGCAGAGCGACAACGGCGGCCTGCGTTCGGATTGGTTCGGCACCGCCTGCTGCCCGCCCAACCTGATGCGCACCGTCTGCTCCATCGGCGGTTACATCTACACCCAGGACGCTGACGGCGATATCGCCGTGAACCAGTACATCGGCAACTCCGCCGAGATCAACGTGGGCGGCACCCTGGTGAACTTCGACCTGGAGACGGACATGCCCTGGTATGGCAACACCACCTTTACCGTCAGCCTGTCCGGGGAGAAGAACTTCTCCGTCCGCTTCCGCGTGCCCGACTGGGCCACCGGCGAGAATACCTTCAAGGTCAACGGCGAAGCCATTTCCGCCACCCCCAACGAATATGGCTATGTGGAAATCACCCGCACCTGGAAGAGCGGCGACAAGGTGGAGATCTCCTTCCCCATGGAGGCCACCCGCGTCTACTCCGATGAGAGAATCACCACCAACGAAGGCCTCGTGGCTGTGCGCCGCGGCCCCATCCTCTACGCCGCTGAGCAGGTGGACAACACCGTGGACGTGGCCAAAGTGGAGCTGACCCTGGATGCTACGCTCACCGCCGGCGAGCTCACCCGTCTTACCGGCCGCACCGGCGGGGATCACTACGGCGTGGAGGAGATCATCCCCATCACCGCCACCATCACCCAGCAGACTCCCTTCGGCGACAAGACCGAGACGCTGAACCTGATCCCCTACTACGCCTGGGGTAACCGCGGCACCACCGTCATGCGGGTCTACCTCCATGAGGGAACCGGCGAGGAAAAGCCCCTGGAATACTACGCCACTGTGTCCGCCAACTATACCAACAACGGCGACTTCCTCTCGGCGGTCAACGACGGCATCATTGATTACACCGATGCCGGCCACAACCGCTGGACGGCCTATAACTCCGACAGCACCAACAACTGGGTGGAATACGCCTTTGAGGGCAAGGTGCAGCTTAAGGGCTGCTGGGTCATGTGGTACCATGACGGCGGCGGCGTCCAGTCTCCCACGGCGCTCTCCATCCAGTACTGGGATGGCGAAGCGTGGCAGGAGGTCTCCAACATGACCAACGGCGACAAGTTCCCCCAGAACAACGCCACCGTGCAGCAGGGCGAGCAGTACTACGGCTTTGACCCAATCACCACCACCAAGATCCGGCTCTATCCCACCAATGAGAATGAGCGCAAGGGCTGGGCGAATCCTGGCATCATGGAGTGGCGGCTGGATGGCGAGGCGGTTGCGCCTACCACCTACACCATCACCGTGGACCAGGGTGCAAATGGCACCATCAGCCCCGCGGAAAATCAGGTTGTGACGGAGGGCAGCAGCGTCACCTTTACCATCACCCCCAATGAAGGCTATGAAATTGCCGACGTGCTGGTGGACAATGTGAGCGTGGGCAAGGTGGAAAGCTACACCTTCACCGACGTGAACGCCAACCACACCATCACTGCCAGCTTCACCGAGATTCCCGTGGAGCCCGGCAAGGAAACCTACACCGTCACGTTGGATCCCAACGGCGGCAGTGTCAGCCAGAAGACCATCCAGGTGGAAGAGGGCAAGACCACCGTTCTGCCCACGCCCTACCGCACCGGCAGCTACCGCTTCCTGGGCTGGTTTGACGCAAACGGCAAGCAGTATACGGCGTCTACGCCCATCACCGGCGATGTAGCCCTCATCGCCCGCTGGCAGTACACCGGCTCCTCGCATCCGACGAACCCTGTGGAGCCCAGCAAGCCGACCGAGCCCAGCGAGCCGGAGGGCTATACCGACGTGGCCGTGGGACAGTGGTACTATGAGGCTGTTTCCTACGTCACCGAGGAAGGCCTGATGACCGGCGTGGGCAGCGGCAGGTTCGATCCCAACGGCGCTGTGACCCGCGCCATGGTCTGGACGGTGCTCGCCCGTATGGCCGGGGAGGACACCGACGGCGGCGCTACCTGGTACAGCAGAGCCCAGGAATGGGCGATGCGCACCGGTGTTTCCGACGGTACCAACCCCATGGGCAGCATCACGAGAGAACAGCTGGCCGCCATGCTCTACCGCTATGCGGGAAGCCCTGCGGTGTCCGGTAACCTCAGTGCCTACCCCGATGCCAATACCGTCTCCGACTGGGCGGTGGACGCCATGGTCTGGGCGACCGAGGAAGGCATCATCAACGGCATGAATGGCTACTTGAAGCCCCAGGACGGCGCTACTCGCGCCCAACTGGCCGCCATGCTCCAGCGGACGCTGGAAGACTAAGAGATAAGATAAGAGAAGCGTAAACATCGCCCCGACACTCCGTGAGGAGTGCCGGGGCGATGTTGTGAAATGGGCGAATGCAGTTGGCGCCGCCGGCAGCTTTTGGGCATTGCGCTGTTTTCAACCAATGCACCGGTGCAGTTTCGGCCATAGACCGGTATTTCTGATAAAAAATGCAACTTCCTCTTGCGAAATTTGGAGCCGTTGTGCTATACTTGAAAACGTATTCAAGGATCGTTCGTGAGAGTGGCTTCACGGGCGATTCCGGCCTTACGGGGCTGCTTTGGGGCGGTTTCTGCGAGGCGGATTGATACGGCTCGCCTTCTGCTTGCATTGGAGAAGCAGAGCGGGTAAATCAAAATGGGAG
>CALXIJ010000164.1 GCA_944388335.1 uncultured Pygmaiobacter sp. | reverse complement strand
TTCGGCGATGTTCACCAGGTGGATGCCGCCCTCGTCCGGGGTCCGGGACCAAATGTTCATTTTCAGGTACCGCGCCACCACAGGCTGGTCAAAGACGAACACGTTGACGTTGCCCTCCACGCTCTGGTAGCCGTCGTAGATCTGCCCTTCGATGGGGATCTCCACTTCGTTGGAGGTGCTCCAATAGAACCCGAAGCCGTCCGGGAACATCATCCCGTCCGGGCGGGCGGTCAGGGTGACGCTTTCGATCTTGACGATCTCGCGGAAATCGAACAGCACGTACTCGTCGCAGGGCGGGGCGGTCTCCACCACCCAGGCCGACCGCCAGACGGTGGACAGATCCCCGTCCAGCATGTGCTTGGCCATGCCGTTCGAATCGGTGGCGTCTTTGATGGTGCTCGAGGTGTAAAGGTCAAACTTTTCTCCCGAAGCAAAGGTAGGGTCATCCTCGGCAAACGCCGCGGCCGGCAGGGCCAGGGCGCACAGCATCACGACGGCGGCAACAGCCGTCCACAGTTTGAGTTTTCTCATACGCGTTTCCTCCTGATCGCGATCAGTCCGGCCGCCAGCGCGGCGGCCGCGGCAAAGAGGGAACTGCCTCCCAGCGAGGAGACGCAGCTCGACTTGACCGGTCCGTAGACGGGCGGCTGTTCGGGCTCGGCTTCCGGCGCGGCCACAGCCGTCACCGTCACGGTGTTGGAAGCCGTCTTGTCCTCCCGTCCCTCCACGGTCGCCGTCACAGTGAGGACGGTCTCGCCGGGCTCGGCGGGCGTAAAGACCAAGTAGGTTTTGTCTCCGACCTCCTCGATGGCGCCGACATCGGCCGTGTAGACCAGATCGGCCGTGCCCTCGTAGACGAACAGCTGTTCAAGATCCAGCCGGAAGGTCACGCCCGCGGCATAGTGCATGTCGGTCGACCAGGGCCGGGCGATGACGTCGGGATCGTCCTTGGTGCTGATGGTCAAGGTAAAGTCCAGCCGGGCGGTCGGATCCGTCTTGCCCGTCGGCCGGGCCCGGATCCGGATGTCCTCGGAGCCGGACACTTCGGGGGTGTAGACGTACCAGGCCTCGCCGTCGACGATCTCGATCTCCCCGCCTCCCTTGCGGACCTCAAAAGTCAGCTCGGCGGGCAGGCTGTAGCTGAAGTAGTCGGACAGTTTCAGCCGGAATTCCTCGTAGGTGTAGACGGTGCCCTCCGGCTCATAGGGGGTCACGGTGATCACGGAGGTGTCCACGGTCAGCGCGCCCTGCTCCATGGAGGCGCGCTCTCCCGCGGCCCGGAACAGCTTGACCTCGGCCAGCTCCACGGTGTAAAGCTCGCCGTTCATGCCGCGGGTCTGCACCAGAAGGCCGATGTAGGAGGCGTTGACCCGGCCGGGGAAGGCAAATTCGTTCCAGCCCGCCTTGACCTGGTAATCGGTGTAGGAGGCGATCTCGTACCACTCCTGCCCGTTCTGGGAGTACAGGAAGGTGAAGCTGACCGGGAAGCCGATGGCATAGCCGGGCGCGCCGTCAAAGCGCGGGAACAGCCAGATCTCGTCCACCGCCGTCGGCTCGGCAAAGGCAAACTTGACGCCGTCGAAGCCGAGTTCGGTGCCGCTGCCGTCCACCGTCGCCTCGGCGGAGATGCCGCTCATCCAGTAGTTGGACTGGGCATTGGTGTTGGCTGTGATCCCGTCCGTCAGCTTGTCCGCCGTGTTGGGATCGGTGACGGAAGAGACCGAAATGTCGGCCGCGGAAGTGATGTCGTTCAGGATCTCCAGCTCGCTCAGGGCCTCCGCCTCGTCGGTGCGGTAGACCTCGATTTCGGTAAAGCCGCCCAGATAGTTGTCGCCGTTGGGGCCCTTTTTGAAGATCTCGACCCTGACGTAGCGGGCCTCCACCGAATCAAAGGTCACCGACAGGCAGCTGTCCGTGTACTGCGGATCGTCCTCGCGGAACAGCACCCCGAAATTCTCGCCGTCCGTGCCGGCCAGCACCCGGATGGAAGCGGGCACGTTGACCGAATCCACGTGCAGGTCGACCCGGCCGATGATCGCCGTCTCGCCCAGATCGTAGGTGATGTGCTCGTCGGCATAGATGTGCGTAGAGTAGCCCCAGGTGGCGACCCAGGAGGTCCCGTAATTCCCGTCATAGGCTTTTTCGGGGCCGGTGTCCCCTGTCCAGCTGCCCGAAGCTTCGGCGCTTTGGGGGGTGATCAGGGTGTAATTGGTCTGATCTTCAAAATCCGCCCGCCAGGCTTTTACCTCGGCCAGCTGGGTCAGATAGGCGCCGCCGGCCTCGCTCCGCCCGGTCACCGCAAACTTGATGTAGCGTGCATGGACGGGCTTGACGAAGAAGAAGTCGTTCCAGGACAGTTCCGCCGCATAATCGTCATAGGTCTGCCGGGGCAGCAGATCCCAGGTCTGGCCGTCCGCGCTGGCGTAAATCGCAAAAGCCTCCGGAAAACCGTAGGTCACGCAGGGCTCGGCCGAGCTGGTGGTGGCGCAGCGAGGAAACAGCGAGATGCCGCCGAAGGAAATGACCTGGCCGGCGTCAAAGATCAGCTCGTCGGTATCCGAGGCGCTGCCCGTCTTC
>CALXIJ010000163.1 GCA_944388335.1 uncultured Pygmaiobacter sp. | reverse complement strand
TCGCCTGCTTCGACGACGACATAGACGAAGAAGTTATAACGGCAATCGCCAAACAACAACCATTATATGCTGTATTCAAAGACCAGTCCTTCGCCTCCGACTCCGTCGCCATCAACAACGAACAGCTATTCCAAACCTACTCCCCCGCAACAGAAATTAAGGTGATTTGATTATGAAAGATTTACCAAATAACAAGCTTATTCTTCCAGATTTAGAGGTTTTAAATAATGCTAAAACTTTTCAGGGTATTTTGGACGACATAGCAAATGTAGAGATTACCCCTGTAAGTGAAATCATTACAGAACAATTGAAACCTATTATAGACAAAGAAGAAAAGGTTATTGAAGTCCTAACAGATAATTATAACAAGTTGAACGAGTTGTATAAAATAAAAGAGAAAGAACTTGAAGATACGAAAAAAGACAATAAAATAATGAAATGTGTATCTGTTATTTCTGCTGTTATAGCTTTTCTATCTCTTATTGCCACTATTTTAGTTAGTGCGCTGTGACAAATTGAACGTTTCTTAAATAGGTAAAGCATATATAGGCTAAATTATGAAATTCAAATTTAAAATACAACAATATCAGACAGATGCGGTGAATGCCATTGCAGATGTGTTTGCGGGGCAGCCCTATCGCAGTCAGAATAAATATACCCTCGATAAGGGCGTAGTCCAGCAAAGGGCGCAGATATCTTTATTTGAGCCGGGTTCTGCCGCCCAGCCCGAAGAGGACGATATTGGTTTTGCCAACGCGAGGATAGAGCTGACGAGTGAACAGCTTTTAAGCAATATCAGAAACATTCAGGCTCTTTCAAATATCAACGAATCGCAAACGCTTTCGCACAAGTTCGGCGCGGTAGATTTGGACGTGGAAATGGAGACGGGCACGGGCAAGACCTACGTTTATATCAAGACCATGTTCGAGCTGAACAAGCGCTACAGCTTTTCAAAATTCATAGTGGTCGTGCCCAGCATCGCCATACGCGAGGGTGTGAAAAAGTCGTTTGAGATGACACAGGACCACTTTATGGATACATACGGCAAAAAGGCGCGGTTCTTTGTGTATAACTCCAAACAGTTATCGGAGTTGGAGCAGTTTTCTTCGTCAAGCGCAATTAACGTTATGATTATAAACATTCAGGCGTTCAATGCGCGAGGAGCGGACGCCCGCCGCATATATGAGGAGTTGGACAGCTTTAATAGCCGCCGACCTATCGACGTGATTGCCCGCAACCGCCCCATTATAATCCTTGACGAGCCGCAGAAAATGGGCGGCGACGCCACTCAGGAATCGCTTTTAAGGTTTAATCCGCTCTTTTCAATGAACTTTTCGGCGACGCACAAAACACAGCACAATCTTGTGTATGTGCTGGACTCGCTCGACGCGTTCAATAAAAAACTCGTCAAAAAGATACAGGTAAAGGGCTTTACGGTAAAAAACCTGCACGGCACAAACGGTTACCTCTATTTGCAGGATATTATTCTTTCGCCATCAAAGCCGCCAGTCGCGCGCATAGAGCTTGAAATTCAGTATAAAAATAAGGTCAACCGCGAAACAAGGCTTTTGAGGGTGGGTGACAATTTATACCAGACCTCTAACCACATGGAGCAGTACCGCGACGGGTTTGTTATAAACGAAATCAACCCGTTCAACAATACCGTAACCTTTTTCAACGGCGATATGCTGGAACTCGGCAGGGCTACAGGTGACGTTTCTGAAATGGATATGCGCCGCATACAGATACGCGAAACCATACGCTCCCACTTTGAAAAAGAGCAGGAGCTTTACGAGCGCGGGATAAAGGTGCTGTCGCTGTTCTTCATCGACGAAGTTGCAAAGTACAGGCAGTATGACGAAGACGGCAACGAGGTAAACGGCGAGTACGGCAGAATTTTCGAGGAGGAATATAACAAGGTCGTCAACGACTACATAACGCTGTTCGATACGCCATATGTGCGTTTCTTGCAGTCTACGTCGGCTGAAAAGGCGCACAACGGGTATTTCTCCATAGACAAAAAGGGCAGGAAAGTCGATTCCGAAGTCAAGCGCGGAACGGATATATCTGACGACGTTTCCGCCTATGACCTCATTCTCAAGGACAAGGAGCGACTGCTGTCGTTTGAAGAACCGACGAGGTTCATATTCTCACACTCCGCCCTGCGCGAGGGCTGGGACAACCCCAATGTGTTCCAGATATGTACCCTAAAACATAGCAGTTCTAACGTACAACGCCGTCAGGAAGTGGGGCGCGGTCTTCGCCTCTGCGTGAACTCCACGGGCGAAAGAATGGACTCCACCATTCCCAATTTTGACGTGCATGAACTCAATGTGCTTACCGTAATAGCAAACGATTCGTACGAAGATTTCGTGAAGGGCTTGCAGACCGAAATGAAGGACACGTTGTACGAGCGGCCCTCGCACGCCTCCAAGGAATTCTTTGCGGGAAGAAAAATTGTTGTCGATGGGCAAGAGCATACTATTACCCCTCAGCAGGCGACGGCTATCTACAAGTATTTGCTTAAAAATGACTACCTCGACAATGACGACAGACCTACGGAGGAATATAAACAGGCTGTAGCCGAAGGCACACTCGAGCCCATGCCGTTTGAAATTGAGCCAATGGCGGAGGCGGTACATAAACTCGTGCAGTCGATTTATGATACAGACGCACTGAAAGATATGTTTGAAAACGGGCACCAGTCAAAAGTTCAGGACAATGCGCTCAACGAGAACTTCAAAAAGAAGGAATTTCAAGCGCTTTGGAATCTTATCAACCACAAATATGCCTATACAGTGGCATTTGATTCTGCAGAACTTATCAAGAACGCCATTAACTCAATCAATGATAATCTGTATGTTACCACGCTCACCTATACCGTTTCTACCGGCGAGCAGAAGGACGAAATAGACAGCAACGAAATTAAAAACGGTATGTCGTTCAAGACGGCAAAGACGAGGACTGAGACAATCCGCACCGCGGCAAGCGATACGATTAAGTATGACATGCTCGGAAAGATTGCCGGCACGACTTCACTTACGAGAAAGACAGTTGCCGAAATTTTAAAGGGCATCCGCCCCGAAAAGTTTGCGTTTTATAAGCAGAACCCTGAAGATTTTATAAATAAAGTTTCCAAACTGATAAACGAGCAAAAGGCTTCGATTATTGTCGAGCGGGTATCTTATTATCAGATAAATGGAACTTTCGATTCTTCAATTTTCGCTGAATCCAAGGCGACGGGCGAGTTCAAAAATGCGTTCAAGGCGACAAAGCATATCCGCGATTATGTATTTGTTGACGGCATAAATAAAGATTCTTCGACAGAGAGGCGATTTGCGGAGGACCTCGACCGTGCGGATGAAGTGTGCGTTTATGCAAAACTACCTAAATCTTTCTATATACCTACACCCGTTGGCAATTACAGCCCCGACTGGGCGATTGCGTTCAACGAAGGCAGCGTAAAGCACATCTATTTTGTTGCAGAAACAAAGGGCAGCCTTGACACTTTGCAGCTCCGCGGAGTTGAGTCGGCTAAAATAGATTGTGCAAGAAAACTGTTTAATAAGATGTCATCGAGCAAGGTTCGCTATGAGTATGTTACAAGCTATTCAGACCTGCTTGATAAGATGAACGGGCTAGCCTGATATTTCACGCGTTATTTTAAATAGAAACTTTGAAATATCTTATTGACTCTTAAAAATAAATTAAACGAACTTATTTTTTGAAGAAAATGAAAGGACTCCTTGAAAAATTTTGTAACGATAAGAACAGAACTAACGGACTTTTGTTGGTGGATTTGCCGACAGGTTTTGGCAAAACATATACTGTTGCGCAGTATATAGCCGAAAACTATGACAAGATAGAAGGCAAAATAATTTTCGTTACGCAATTAAAGAAAAACTTCCCTGAAGATGACCTCCGCAAGTGTTTTAAAGCAATTGGCAAAGAACATATACTTGACGAGCAAATGCTAATTATTGAAAATAATGTAGACAATTTGTGCAAAAACTTCGGTACAGTTAAGGATGAATTAATAAAATACAATATTTGCGACAGAGCTCTTTTATGGAAAATTGAAAGAGAAATTGCCATATTGAATAAAAACGATCTGGGAGAGGATGTGCTGTTTTTAAAGCAGCAGGCAAGGGAAGATTTACAGGAAAATTCTGAAAGAGAGCTTAGGGATAAGGTTACTGCGTACCTTCTGCGAAAAGCCGATGGTAAGGAAAGGACAAAGAAGGAAAGAAGAGAACTTGTAAGTTCTGATCCTGCCTATTCATGGATTGCAAAGTTATATCCAACGGTATATACGTTTGAAAAACAAATTTTAATAATGAGTCTGGATAAATTCCTTTTAAAGTTTTCAACGATTGTTGAACCGCCGTTTATTATTCCTGAAAGTTCAGATTTTTTAAAAAACGGAGTGGTATTTATTGATGAGTTTGACTCTTCAAAAGATGTCGTTTTGAATCGCATAATAGAGGATGGTCTCAGCAATTACATAGCCGTTCTTGAACTTTTCCGGCTCATAGAAACCCGTTTAAATTCTGAAACAAAATTTACCAAAAAGCTTTTGGATGAATCTGAAAGGCACTTAAATAAAGAAAATTGGCTCAGCCCTGCAGAAATAATAAATACTTTCAAGGAACGTGCCAATGAAATTGTCGAAAAGTACAATTTACATTTCCTTCATAAACTTGATGACAACAAACACAGTAAAGCTAGTTTCCTCTTTCAGGATTATCAGATCCATACAATTGTCAACGCCGAAAAAAGCAGATTGATTGTAAAGAGTGATAACGAGGAGCAGATTAATAAAATTAACGTGATAAAAGCCGAAGATGTAAATGAAGAGGACGATCCGCTCAACAAGCTGATAAACGAAATTAACGGATATTTAAAATATTTTCAAACGGGCATCGGGTTTATTGCTGAAAATTATGTAGATAAAAAGTACGAAAATAAAGAGGACGTTTACAATATAACTTACGAGTCTGCGATAAGAACAGCCCTTTCCGAGTTTGGTATTGAGGGGAGAAACCAAAATTATCTTACCAGCAATATACTTTGTGCATTCAGAAGAAAAAACAGAGCGGGGTGGCAGAAGGCGGAAGACGTAGTTGATTTTTCGACTTATAACACAGGCTTCCGTTACTGTAATTTAGTCGATAGCGATTTTTTTGATACGCAGTCACGCTTTAATTATGTCGCATTCAATGACAGCCCAGAAAAGTTTTTAGTAAGACTTATGGATAAGGTAAAGGTTGTAGGCGTTTCTGCGACTGCGACAATTGAAAGTTCGATTGTTAATTATGATTTAAAATATTTAAGCAAGCGTTGGGGGAAACACATTTCATATCCCGATAACGAAGATAAAATGAGAATTAAAGAGAGGTTTGATGAGATTACTAAGTATTATAATAGAGTAAAAATTAACTGTAAACCGTCGGGTGATAATGTTGTATTAAACGAAAAAGTTAAAGAAATTTTTGAACGTGTATGCCCTTTAACTACGCCTAATTATAAAAGAACCCGCCTTATATGCTTTACCCAATGCGTTGAGCAGTTTTTCAGTAATGGCAAAATTAAGGCGTTTTTGTATTTCTCTAATGCTAAGCTAAATGAGCTTGATGAAAATGGTTACAATCAATACATAACAATATTTAATGATGTAAGAAAGCTGTATGGAGATAATGCAAGATTACACTTTTTGACGGGCTCGTTGGAGACATTTGAAAAGCATAAGAACGATATGTTTGAGTGCCTAAAAAAAGGAGAAAGAGCATTTGCGGTAACCACATATGCATCTATGGGAGCAGGACAAAATATTCACTATGAGTTTCCCAAGATCGATTGCGACGAGATAGTAACGGTAAATGATACTGATTACAATAATGAAAAAAAGGATTTCGACGCGATATACTTAGAACAGCCCAGCAATGTTTTAATCAATTTTTATAACGGTTTTGATTGCGATAAAAGTTTCATAAAGTACATATTCCAAATTAAGTTCTTGCTTGAAGCAGGCGATATGAAGGTATTTGAGGCAAATAAGCGCATAAGAGAGGCTTTTGCTGTTCAGTTTGGTTGGAATGGCAATAGGTCGGGACATCCTAAAGATTCTCGACATTATTGTCTAGCGTATGCAAAAGTTATTCTTCAGGCAATAGGCAGAGTTTGCAGAACACCGAATAAAACTCGTAATATATATATTTTCTACCAGAGCGGGCTGGAAGACAAGATAGTTCCTATACTTGATTACTTCGACGGCAAGCTTCTCAATCCTGAATTTCGTGCGTTCCTTAATTGTTGCCGTAAGGTAGGCAGTGAAATAACAGTATCGCCGCGTGAAGAGATGCTCAAGATATCTGCTGAAAACGTTATGGTAAAGAGCAAGAAACGTATAGACGGATTGAGGGAGGATTGGCAGATTAACAATATTCACAATTGGGAAGCGATAAGAGATTATGTTTTAAGACATCCAACGCTTGATACACTGGAAGGGGAGCTGTTCCCCGAATTATATATAGAACTTCCTAAAGAAGATAGCTGTTATTATCAGAGAAAAAATGAATTTGAGATAATTGAGGTATCATTTCAAAAAGCCGTGGGATATAGCCCCGTCAATGAAGATGAAGTGATGCTGCCAGATATTCTCAAAATCCCCAGAGTGAGAGATTATTTTGTAAAGGAAGGATACGCCGTAGAATTTAAAAAAGCCAGGTTTATGTTGGCGTATAATGTTCTAAAGCAAGTTTACCAAGGGGCATTAGGCGAGGTTGTTGGAAGATATATACTTCAAAAAATATTGTTGAACGGTATGGATTTGCCATTTAAAGAGATGCCCAAACAACTCTACGAAAAGTTTGATAATATGATTGTGGATGGATTTTATATCGATTTCAAACTTTGGCGCGGAACATATGACCCATCATATGAGGTACAATTGAAAAAAATCCGCGCAAAGTTAAGGGAAACCAATCCGAAAAAAGTTTTGTATGTCAATATATTAAAGCCGAACAATATGAGCGTAAAACCGTATATGGAAGCATCGGTAGATCCTATTCTGGCTATCCCATATCTTTACGATTTGCAGAACAAGGCGTGGAATGTCGAGGGCTTAAAAAAGCTGTATCATGTCGTATTGAAAGACACTTAATATAAATTTGGAGGGACAAAATGAAACGCGTATATGATTTTTTGAAGCAGGCGGAGACATATTATCTGGCAACGATGGATGGCGACCAGCCGAGAGTTAGACCATTCGGTACGGCTCATATATTTGAGGACAAGCTATACATACAGACGGGCAAAGGCAAGGCCGTCGCAAAGCAAATCAACGCAAATCCCAGGGTGGAAATATGCGCGATGAAGGGTGACGAGTGGATTCG
>CALXIJ010000162.1 GCA_944388335.1 uncultured Pygmaiobacter sp. | reverse complement strand
GGGGAAAAGATTTTGCACAACTTCCTCTACCTGATCTGCGGGCTGAAGGGGGACTGGACCATGTCCGGATTCGCCCGGGAGACCGTGGAAAAGCTGAAGGCCAAGCTGGCCGGCAAAAAGGTGCTGTGCGCGCTGTCGGGCGGGGTGGACTCGGCCGTGGCCGCCGCGCTGGTGCACCGGGCCTGCGGGGAAAACCTGACCTGCATCTTCGTCGATCACGGCCTGCTGCGCAAGGACGAGGCCGAGGAAGTGGTCCGGGTGTTCCGGGACGAGCAGGGCATGAACCTGATCAAGGTCGACGCCTCCCAAAGATTCCTGGCCGAGCTGGCCGGGGTGTCCGAGCCCGAGAAAAAGCGCAAGATCATCGGCGCGGCCTTCATCCAGGTCTTCGAGGAGGAGGCCAAAAAGATCGGCGCCGTGGATTTTCTGGTGCAGGGGACCATCTATCCCGACGTCATCGAGAGCGGGCTGGGGGGATCGGCCACCATCAAGAGCCATCACAACGTGGGCGGCCTGCCCTCGGTGGTGGACTTCAAGGAGATCGTGGAGCCCCTGCGGGACCTGTTCAAGGACGAAGTGCGGCGGGTAGGCTTCGAGCTGGGGCTTCCGGCCTCCATCGTCATGCGGCAGCCCTTCCCCGGACCCGGCCTCGCCATCCGGGTGATCGGCGCCGTCACCGCCGAAAAGCTGGCCATTTTGAGGGAGGCCGATTTCATCTTCCGGGACGAGATCGCCAGGGCCGGGCTGGACCGGGAGATCTGGCAGTACTTCGCGGTGCTGACCGATCTGCGCAGCGTGGGCGTGATGGGAGACGAGCGGACCTATGACTACACCGTGGCCCTGCGCGGGGTGACCAGCGTGGACGGCATGACCGCCGACTGGGCCCGCATCCCTTTCGAGGTGCTGGAAAGGATCAGCAGCCGCATCGTCAACGAGGTCCGGCACGTCAACCGCATCGTCTACGACATCACCAGCAAGCCCCCCGCCACCATCGAGTGGGAGTGAGTTTTGCAACAGCGGAAATATGTGTAAATACAGATTTTAAGGTCTGACAGTAAAAGACAAAGGGGAGACGGAGAATGGAAGGGGTTGCAATAATCGCTACAATTATCGTATTTACAGTATTTATAGCAGCAATAATCGTAACGGCCCATATTAGAGAAAGGGAAAGAAGGGAATTAGAAGCTGCAAGAGAGAGGGAATACAGAGAATTGGAAGCTGCCGCTTTAAAAGAGCTGGAGTTTCCTAATTGGAAGGTTATTCCATACTATGACGAGTATATAACCGTAAAAAGTCGTCAGGCATTGGAAAAATATGATGATATAAAGTTTTTTAAAGAAAACAGAGAAAAGCTTGGGCAAGCGGAGAACATTATTGAACGGAAAAATATCATAGCGGAGACACTGAGAAGCTTTCTTGCAAATAATGAATACCAATCTCATCCTCAGTATCAGCGGCTTGCGCAGCAAATCGAATATGTACTGAAAGGAGCGGGTGCCTTCAGGATTCAGGTCCGTTATATTTCGTCAGCCGGAAATCATTTGGGCTCGAAAGGGATCTCCGTCAGTCAGTACGACATAGACAGATTTAAGCGAGACCCCTCTTTGCTCATGAGTAAAGGTGAGTACAGCAAGTATTTAAAAGAGCAGAAGAAGGAGGAGCTGAGTCAAAAACAACACGAGTATTATGAGGATGTCAACCGCATCATAGATCGTGCAAATGCAAACAGAGGCTCTTTGGTCATGAAGGGCAGCCAGGCACAATTGGACAGCCTGATCGGTCGGCTGTTCGACAGAACGGTTAACAGCATCAAAAGAATAAAAACGCTTGACAGCGAGGAGTGGGCTCTTATCGGAGACTTCGTCGAAAACATTAGAACTTCTGTTAATGGGATCATCAAGGATAACCGGCGGATCCTGGATTATTACGACTCTTCCGATTTTCTGAAGATCAAAAAGACTTGTGAATCCTTGATGAGTTCTCAGAGAGAATTCAATGAATATATCAGCGAGAAAGTGCACTCTATCTCACAGCTCTTTGGAACCAGAGTGGTTCGCAATGAAACGGTTCACGATGATGAATATCACTATATCCGGCCGTACAAAAAGGAAATTACGCCCTTTACGGCAGAGGTTTCTGCTGCGGTATTTGCGAGTGCAGAAAACAACCCCTTGGAATATATCGTAAAGTATTTCTATCCTGATAAAAGATCATATCCTGAACAGATCCAAAAACTTTGCAGGCTTGTGGAGGAATTGGAAACTTTAAAAGACGCAAAGCAAATTATTGAGAACTACAAAACAGAATATCAACAGTATCTTCGTGATGTTCCTGACTTTGTGATGAAGAATGACGAGTCCGGATTCTATTCAAGGCTTGGCTTTGCGATCATTGACGAGAACGTGTTGACAGTAGAATACAAATTTTCTTACACTTCCGGCGGCGGAATGGCGCAGAGATCATTCACTGTGCCCATGACAGAAGAAACGATTACAGACCTCATTAAAGTGCTGGAAAGTGAACTTACTGCAAGCGCTTTTGCAAAAACACAGCGGTTGCTGATGACAAAAAAGCTGCGTGACTTTATTAAAAGACGCGACAACTTTACTTGCTGCCACTGTGGGAACTCTACCCATATTGAACCAAACTTACTGTTGGAGATCGATCATATTATCCCCGTCTCGAAGGGGGGACAAACGGTAGAAGATAACCTTCAGACATTGTGCTGGAAATGCAATAGAGCAAAGAGCAACAAAATTTTCAGCGAAATGATTTGAAGCCGAATAACAAGAAGGAGGAACAAATATGTTGGATTACCGCTATGACACCCAGCTGCTGATCGAGGGGACCGACCTCGACGAGGACAAGATCAGCGCCTACTTCAACGAGCACTTCGAGGGCGACTGTCTGCTGGCCGTGGGGGATAAGGAGCTGATCAAGATCCACTTCCACACCAACGAGCCCTGGAAGGTGCTGGAGTACTGCGCCACCCTGGGCGAGATCTACGACATCGTCGTGGAGGACATGGACCGGCAGACCCGGGGCCTGCACGGCTGAAAAACAGAGAGGCCGAAGGAGCGGCAAGGTGTCCTTCCGGTGTGCCCTGTAAAAGGATAGGGACTGCGCAGGCGGTTGGGCATTCTGTTCGTTCTATGATCGGCCTTTTTCCACACGTTATCGTGTTGAAGGTGCCCCCCCCGATCTGACCCGGCGGGCGGCGGAGGCCTTTGACCGGCTGGCGGAGGGCGGCATGAGGCCGGGACTCTATGATTTCGAGAATTTCTCTGTCCGGATCTGACGGAAAGCGGGACCGGAAGTTAGGAAACAGGGAGGCGCCATGACCTGGCAGGAGGAGGCGGCGGCCCGGCTTCGCCGGGGCAATGCCCTGCTGTTCGAGAAGAAAAGTCTGCTTCTGGCCCCGCTGGCGGCGGAGCTGGAAGGGTGCGGCCGCCGCAGAACGGCCTTTTGGGCGCTGGACCTGGCCGAAGAGATCGCCGGGGAACTGAAGGCGCGAATGCCCGAAGAGGGGCGTCCTGCCGCAGCCGTGGCGGCCTCCCG
>CALXIJ010000161.1 GCA_944388335.1 uncultured Pygmaiobacter sp. | reverse complement strand
AAAAACAGAGATAGGCACGTCCTGACCGTCCGGTGATTCGTCGTAAACCGAGGCGGCTTCGGCGGCAGCTGCCGGAAGCAGTGCCAGAATAAGTAATATGGCGCAAAGCTTTTTCAAAGTGGATACGTCCCCTTTCGTTTTTTTTATGAGTATATGCTGCGCAGCTGAAAAATAGAAACGGCAGGGCTCGGAGAGAAAGAATTTGCAGCAGGTTTAACAAATTGTTCACCCAAAGGGTGAAAAAATGAGGGATAATAAATACTGCATAGAAGTAACTTACAGGGGGAGAGTTGATTAAGTGGAAAAGAAAGTTCTTGTAATTGAGGATGACGTAAACATTGCGGAGCTTTTAAGACTGTACCTGGAGAAGGAAGGGTTTAAGGTATCCATTGCCCACGACGGCGGCGCGGGAGTCGCTGCGTTTGAGGAGGAAAAGCCGGACCTTGTGCTCCTTGACATAATGCTTCCTGTTATGGACGGCTGGGGCGTTTTAAAGGAGATACGCTCAAGCTCGAAAACTCCCGTTATAATGCTTACCGCCAAGGGCGAGACGCTTGACAAGGTATCAGGTCTTGAAATGGGCGCAGATGACTATATAGTAAAGCCCTTTGAAATAAAGGAGGTCGTGGCAAGAATCCACGCCGTGCTCCGCCGCTATGGCGGTGATGAGGAGAATACTCAAAGACGCCTTGTATTTGACAAGCTGATTATTGATATGGATGCCTTTGAGCTCATAGTGGACGGAAAGAGAGTTGATATTCCGCCTAAGGAGATGGAGCTTTTGTATCACCTGGCCTCAAGTCCCAACAGGGTTTACACGAGAAACCAGCTCCTCGACGAGGTATGGGGCTTTGACTATTTCGGCGATTCCAGAACGGTTGACGTTCATATCAAGCGTCTCAGAGAGAAGCTTGAGAACGTAAGTGACAAGTGGTCCCTTAAAACTGTCTGGGGTGTGGGATATAAATTTGAGACAAGAGAAGACTGAGTCAAGTGGGAAAATTTAAAAGCGTTTACACGAAAAATTTCATTACAATGGTTCTTGTGCTCAGTCTGAGCTTTCTTATGCTGGGTATGAGCTATGCCGTAATAAGCTACCAGGTCATTGTCCGTGACAAGGAGGAGTCCATGGAGCGAAACGCCGAGATTACCTCAAGCTTTCTCTCCACCTACTTTTCCTCGGACAGTGTTCAGGATAACAAGCCCACAGCCATGAAGCTTCTTGAGGTAAAAAGCGTTATGAGCTGGCTGAGCCATGACCTTATGAATGTAGATATTATGCTTGCTGACAGTGACGGCATGGTGGTATTATGCTCGGACGACGGATTTTCCTGTGAGCATATGGGCAAGTTTGTGTCGGAGCGCATACTGGACGGAATCAACCGTGAGGGTATGTACAGCCAGTACGAACGGACAGACGGCTTATTCGGCTCAAAAAGGTATATTGTGGGTACAGTTCTTGAAAGCGCGGGTTACAGCGGATACCTTTTCCTTTCGGGGGAGAGCGACCAGCTTGCCGGTGTGTGGCGGAGCTTTGCCGTAATATTTATATTTGCGGCTCTGGCTGTTGTTGCCATAACCTTTGTGGGAGGCTATCTGGCAACGAGACATCAGGCAATGCCCCTTCGTGAGATGACTGAAGCGGCAAGACGGTTCGGGCGCGGAGACTTCAGCGCCCGTGTCCACGAGACGGACAGGTGCGACGAGATAGGGGAGCTGGCATACGCATTTAACAAAATGGCGGACTCTCTTGAAAACAGCGAGAAGGCAAGGCGTGAGCTTATCGCCAACGTGTCCCATGAGCTTAAAACGCCCATGACCACAATAACGGGCTTTGCCGACGGTATCCTTGACGGCACCATACCTCAGGACAAGCAGCGGGATTATCTCTCCATTATATCCTCTGAGACGAAACGGCTTTCAAGGCTTGTCCGTGGCATGCTGGATATGTCCCAGATTCAGGGGAAGAAAAAGGGCGAGATACTAAAAAAACGGTTTGATATTTCCGAGGTTATAAGGGTAGCGCTGTTAAGCCTTGAGCAGAAGATAACATCAAGGGGAATAGATGTGGACGTTAGCCTGCCGGAGGAGGCGGTTATGACCATGGGTGATGCGGACAGCATTACACAGGTGGTGTATAACCTTATTGACAACGCCTCGAAGTTTGCTTCCAAAGGCTCTGCCATAAAGCTGGAGCTTTGGAAACAGGACGGCAAAGCCTACGTCAGCATCGCAAATTACGGTGAGACTATCTCCAAGGAGGAACTGCCCCTTATTTTTGACCGTTTCCACAAAACCGACAAAAGCCGCAGTATGGATAAGGACGGCGTGGGTCTTGGTCTTTATATCGTAAAGACAATCCTGGACAGCCACGGCGAGGATATTTTCGTCACCAGCAAAGACGGGCTTACAACCTTTACCTTTACCCTGACTCTTGCACTGGACGAGCCAAAGGGGAATTCACAAAAAATATAAAGAATATTCACAAAATTTCGTTTTAGAACTATTATAATAATCATCGAAGCGATCCTCCACACACTTTGTAGGACTGTTTTATTGTGTTTCAAGCCTGCGAAGTTTGCTTCCGGTGGAGAGCCTCCCTTAAATCCACCGTCAGCGTAAGCTGAAAAAAGTTTTCCCCCCTCATTTTTGGCGTAGAGTGTCCTACTTTTTTGGTAGGGCACTCGTACTTTTTACGGAGGTATGTGGAAAAAGTTGTGGAGAATGTGGAAAAACTGTCACAAGTAAAGTGTATTGCCTTTGTAGTGTGTTTGTGCTAGTATAAAAAAACAGAGAATACCCGACTGAGCGATCGGGGTAAATAAAGGAGGAGAAAAAATGGGATCCAAGAAAACCTATCAGTACTCCATTGTGGAGAAGCTGAGCTTTAACCGCTACGGAGGTACTGAGGACGAGGCAAGGGCTGCCAAAATCATTGCCGACGAGGTAAAGAGGCTTGGCGGAGAGCCGGAGATTATGGAGTTTGAAATCCCCGCCTATGAACTTCACAGCTGTTCTCTTAAGGTGACGGCGCCCTATGAAAAAAACGTGGAGGTTGTGCCCTACGGTCTTACCGGAAACCTGCCTGAGGGCGGCGCGGAGTTTAAGCTTCGTTACATTGAGGATACAAGTCCCCAGAGCTTTGTCGGCATTACGGACCTTTCCGATACTGCGGTACTGATAAACGAGCTTAACTGGGATATGTACCGTAGGCTTTATGAGCTGAAGGCAGGGGCGTTTATACTTATCGCCAACGACAAGTGGTACAATTCCGACGAGACTACCGATCTTATCCCCAGGGAAATCCGTGAGGAATATCTGGAAATAGGGAAAATCCCGGGCTTTTCTGTCCGCTCCTCCGACGCTATCGGGCTTATGAGGAACAAGGCGGAGAAGGTACGCCTTGAACTGAGGGAAACTGAGGGCACTGCTACAAGCCGCGATGTTCTCGCAGTTATTCCCGGCACTGAATTTCCGGAGGAGAGCGTTGTAATAACGGCTCACTTTGACAGCGTGCTGGTGGGTACAGGCTCCTGGGACAACGCCACGGGGTCGGCTACCATTATGTATATATACAGGCACTTTTTAGCCAATCCCCCAAAGCGTACCATGCGTTTCATCTGGTGCGGCAGCGAGGAGCAGGGACTTTACGGAAGTATTAACTATATTAAGCAGCACAGAGACCTTCTGCCGGAGATAAAGTTCTGCTTTAACTTTGATATGTGCGGAAC
>CALXIJ010000160.1 GCA_944388335.1 uncultured Pygmaiobacter sp. | reverse complement strand
GGTGCTGCGGTGGATGGCGGCCGCCGGCCGGGGGCGGGGCGAGGCCAGGGCGTGCGCAGCAGCGCTCGGGGGGCGCGTGTCGGAGGGGGACGGTGCGGACGCGCTGCGGTACTGGGTATCGGAGGGCATATTGCAGCCGCAGGAGTCTTCCGGAGCGGCGGAACCCGCCGACCGGAGTCGGCGGCCGGTACTGACGGCCGCTCTCGCATCCCGGGGGCCGGCCAACCTCACGCTGGTCTCGCCATCTGTGGCCCCGCAGCCCCGGCCGGTGGTGCCGCGGCCTGCGGCGGTGAAGCCCCAGATGGGGGAGGTGCTCGAGCGGCGGCAGCAGAGCGCGGAGTTCTCCTACCTGCTCGAGGCGGCGTCCTCCCGGCTGGGCAAGCCGTTGTCCCCGGGCAATATGGAGACGCTGCTCTATCTCTATGACACCGCCGGGCTGCCGGCGGAGGTGATCCTGATGGTGATCGCCTATGCGGTCGGTGCGGGCAAGGGCAACATGCGGTACATCGAAAAGACCGCGCTCGACTGGGCGGAGAGGGGAATCGACACGATCGCCGCTGCCGACGAATACCTCTGCCGGCTCGCGCGGCTGGATCGCGCGTGGGCGCAGGTGGCGGAGTGGTTTGACCTGGAGGACAGCCGGCCCACCCTTGGTCAGAAGGAGAACGCGGAGAAATGGCTGTACCAGTGGCAGCTGCCGGAGGGCCTGATCCGCCTGGCCTACGAGCAATGCCTGGACAAAACGGGCAAGTTCCAGAGCAATTATATCGATCGCGTGCTGGAGGGCTGGCGGCTGGACGGGTTGGACAGCCCGGAGAAGGTGCTGGCCCAGCAGAAGCCGAAGAAGGCGCCGTCCCCCGCCAAAGAAGGCGGGTTTGACGTGAACGCTTTTGAGCAGATGGTGCGTGCCTATACCCCGAAATACCGGAAGCGGGGATAGGGACCGCGGGCCCAGGTAAGACGGGACAGGAGGAGCCGGGATGAGCTACAGCCGGGAGGTATACGACGAGGCGATGGCGGAACTGAACCGCCGGCGGCTGCACGCGCTGTCTAGCGCGGCGGCTCTGCGTGAGCGGATGCTGCAAAAGAACCCCCGGATCGCCGAACTGGAGCAGCGTATGGCAAGCGCCGCCTCCCAGGTGGCGCGGGTGATCCTGCAGGGAGGGGACCCCCAGGCGGCGCTGAAACGGATCGAGGAGGAAAACCTGCGCACTCAGCAGGAGCTGCGGCAGCTGCTGCACGAGGCGGGGGAGGAGGCGGACAATTTTGAGCCGCCGTACACCTGCCCGCAGTGCGAGGATACGGGCTATGTCGGCTCGCGCATGTGCAGCTGTCTGGCCGCGCTGCTGGCGGAAAAGGCCAGCCGCCGGCTGAGCGATGTCAGCGGCATGAAGCTCACCCGGTTTGAGGATCTGGATCTCGGGTTTTACAGCGATGTGCCCGGGGAGGGCGGCAAATCCCCGCGCGATCAGATGGCGGGCGTGGTGGAGTATTGCCGGTGCTATGCCGGGAACTTCGGGGCGGATTCCGAGAGCCTGCTGCTCTTTGGGCCGACCGGAACGGGTAAAACGCATGTGGCGCTGGCGATTGCCCGGGTGGTGGTGGAACAGGGGTTCACGGTGGTCTATGGCCCGGTGCAGCAGCTGCTCCACCAGATGGAAAAGGAGCATTTCGGCCGCGCCGAAGGGGACAGCGAGGATACGATGATCCACTGTGACCTGCTGATCCTGGACGATATCGGCACCGAGATGTCCACGCCGTTTTACCAGTCGTGTCTCTATACCCTTGTCAACAGCCGGATGCTGTCCGGCCGGGCGACCATTATCAGCACCAATCTGGTGCCCGCGGATTTGCAGCACCGGTACGGGGAGCAGATCACCTCCCGGATCATGGGGACGTTTCAGCCGCTGCTGTTCGTGGGGGGGGACATCCGCCAGGCAAAAATGCAGCGCCGGCTGGAGGGATGACAGATTTGTCATCCCATGACAATGTTGATACGCCGCTTGACTTTTGGCAGAGCGGCGAATAGAATGAAAACTGATAAAGAGTGAAGGGGGCCAGACCAGATGGCGAATGCAGATCGGCTGTGTATGGGGTGTATGAACCCCCTGCCGGAGGGCCGCACCGAGTGCGGGATCTGCGGATACCCGGTCAACGGGGAGAACCCGCCCGAATACCTGCCGGTGGGGACCAACCTGTCGGAGCGGTACATGGTGGGGCGCGTGCTGTCCGTCTGCGGGGACGCGGCGCTGTATATCGGCTATGACGGGGTGCTCAAGGCCCCGATCTATATCCGGGAGTTTTTGCCGAGCACTCTGTGCGAGCGGGGGCGTGGCGGCGCGGTGAAGGTGATCGGCGGCTGTGAGACGATTTTTCAGGAGTACCTCACGGAGTTCCGCAACCATGCGCGTGCGCTCGCCCGGCTGCGGGATCTGCCCGCGATGATCCCGCTGTACGATATCTTCGAGCAGAACGGGACGGCCTATACCGTGGGGGAATATGCGGAGGGCACCCTGCTCTCCACCTATATCAAGCAACAGGGGGGCCGACTGAAGTGGGGAGAGGCGCGCCGGCTGTTTTTGCCGCTGCTCTCCTCCATCTCCGCGCTCCACGCCGCGGGGGTGCTGCACCTGGCGATCTGCCCGGACAACATCCTGATCGGCACGGATGGCAAGCTGCACCTGCGTGGCTTTGCGATCCCGCAGGCCCGTACAGTCAACACCGACCTGAAACCCCAGCTGATGACGGGGTATGCGGCGCCGGAGCAGTACGATCTCGAGCGGGAGTGCACTGCGGCGACGGATGTATACGGGCTGGCCGCGACGATTTTCCACACCATCACCGGCAATCCGCCGCCTGACGGGTCGGTGCGGGACAAGAGCAACCGTGACCTGCTGCTGTCGGCGGAGGTGGCGGATGAGGTGCCGACATACGTGGCGGCGGCATTGAGCAACGCGCTGCAGGTGCAGCCGGAAAATCGCACCGCCACGGTGGAGGAGCTGCGCAACCAGCTGTCGGCGGCACCGGCGGTATCCGCCATGCTGGATGACGGGCAGCCGGCAGCGCCGGCGCCGGTCGAGGAGAAAAAGAAAAAATCGGGGAATTTCAAATACCCGCTGGTCATTGGCCTGGGCATCGCCGGGCTGCTGCTGATCATCGTTGGGGTGATTCTGGCGAATCTCTATCCGGACATGTTCTCGTCGGAGGAGAGCGATCCGGGTTCGGGCGGGACGCTGCCGGTGGCGACGCTGCCGTCCACGACCGATCCGAACGCGGCGGGCGGCCAGACCGATACCGTGCCGAGTCTGTTAAAGCAGAATTATTATTCGATTTCCAAGACGACGAGCAACGGGTTCAAGATTGAGCTGGAGGCCATGGTGTTCAGCAATACCGACGCCCGCGGTACGATCCTGTCGCAGACCCCGAACGCCGGGGAAGCGGCCGAGATCGGCAGCACGATCCGCGTGATTATCAGCATCGGCCCGGAAAAGGTGGATGTCCCCGACCTGCGCGGCTGGAAGCAGGAGCACGCGACGCAGTTTCTGGAGGCGCTCGGCTTTAAGGTGGATGTGATTCTGGTCCAGGATTCGGACTACGAGCGGGGATATGTGGACAGTACGTCGCCCGAAGCGGGCAGCGGTATGGAATGGGGACAGACCATTCTGCTGCGCGTCAGCGATGTGGCCCCCTCAACGGAGCCGCCGACCGAACCGTCGCAGGAGGATCCCCCCACGACGACCACCCATCCCACGGCTCTTCCCCCGGATGAGGAGGATTTCTAAGATAGGAAGAGAGGGCGCGGGTATTCACACCGCGCCCTCTCTTTTTGGCCCTCTTTTTTGCAGCCGGCTGGCCCCTCAATTGGTCTGGCTCGCAAATTT
>CALXIJ010000159.1 GCA_944388335.1 uncultured Pygmaiobacter sp. | reverse complement strand
AAAGGGAACGCCGGCGGGAAAGGTGCCGAGCAAAAGAGAGAGGGAAAGCCAAAGCCGCAAAGGCCGGGGCTGCCCCGCTTTTCCGCGTTCCTGATGCACAAAGTCTGGGGGAAAACTGGTTTGCACCCCAAAAAGGCTGATTTTGTGGAAGCACAACCGCACTCCCGAAAAATCAGCCTTTCTTTGGCGCCGTTTTCAGATGTCAGACGGGCGATTTTTTGAGATTAGTCCTTCGCCTTCTCGCACTGCTGGTTGGCAACGCCGCAGGAGGTCTTGCAGGCGGACTGGCAGGAGGTCTGGCACTCGCCGCAGCCGCCGTTCTTTGCGCTCTCGCAGAGGTTACGGGTCTCGATGGTCTTGATTCTTTCCATGAAAAACATCTCCAATATCAGAAGATTTTGATGCCGCGGCAGGGAAAAAACATCCCCCGCCAAAAGGCCCAATTATTACACAAAAAAGCATACCATGTTCCCGCGCGGTTGTCAAGAAAAGCAAGCGGCAGAGCGGCTCAGTGCGGGTCGAGCGGCTTTGCCGGAAGATGGACCTGCGGGCAGGGGATCGGCGGCTCGGCGCCCGGGCGCCAGCTGTCATCGGGAAACTCCTTATCCAGAAACATGAAGGTGGTAAACGCGGTCGCAGCCAGAACTGCGCCGTCCTGTGTGCGCCCCTCGGCGATCATGCTCATCAGGGTGCGCCCGATCGAGGTCGCGTGCGCGGTGACCTCCAGCGTATCGCCGGCCCGCACCGGCTTGAGAAAGGTGGTGGAGAGGCTGACGGTGGTGATAAAGCGCTGCTTGCCCCAGTAGTGGCAAAGGGTGCCAAAGGTGCCGTCGAATACGGTCGAGATCAAACCGCCGTGCATCGTGCCCTCCGGGTTGAGCGCCCAGTCCTTGACATGGATGAAAACAGTGAGGCTCCGCTCCTCGTAATTGCAGCGCAGAAAATGCGGGTGCAGCAGAGAATAAATATCTCCGGACTCCCGGTTGTACCGCTTGAGATACCAGCAGCAAAACCGCTGCATGTCCTCCTGTGAATTGTGTGACCAGTCGGCAGACGCCATCCTGTCCATCCCCTCTCGGCGCGCTGAGCAAACTGCGAAAAATGCAAACAGACTGCGGCGCGCAATTTTATGATAAATCTTTTTTCTATCTTACCACGACGGTGCGGCAAATACAAATTTTAGGGGGGAAAAGAGCTTGATGCGGCTCCCCGCTGGAAAAAAGAGGCCGGCTGTGTTATGATGTCGATACACCCGCGCGCATAGGGCGGAGGATCTAAAATAGGAGGTTGTTGCTGTGCAGATCTTCTTTGTCTTGCTGATTATTTTGGCGGTGCTGGCGGCGATACTGGCGGCCGGCAGTCTGACCCTCTTTGCCAATGCGGTTTATCGGGGGGCAAAGCGGGACAAAATGCCGACCGATTCGGTGCTGCCCCCGCCCGAGAGCTATGAGGGCAAGCGCCGCAGGCAGAACCTTGAGGCGGAAAAACTGCGGGAGTCGCGGCAGCTGCAGCCGGTGGAGATTCAATCGGCGGACGGGCTGAAGCTGCGGGGCAACTTTCTGGCGGCGGAGCAGCCCAACCGAAAAATCGTCCTCTCAATCCATGGCTATCGCTGCAGCGGACTGCGGGAATGGGGCCTTTTCGCGGGATATTATCACCGGCGCGGCGTCCATCTGCTGATGCCGGATGACCGCGCACACGGTGCGAGCGAGGGAAAGTACATCGGTTTTGGCTGGCTGGACCGGCTGGACATCCTGCGCTGGTGCGACTATCTCTGCGAGCGGTTCGGCCCCGATTGCGAGATCCTGCTGCACGGAATCTCGATGGGAGCCGCTGCGGTGATGATGGCGAGCGGGGAGACGCAGTTCCCGCCGCAGGTCAAGGGGATTGTGGCGGACTGCGGCTTTACCTGTGCATGGGACGAGCTGCGCTACCGGATGCGGGCGGATTACAGCTTCAGAACGCCGATTTTGCTCTGGGCGGCGGACAAGCTGTGCCAGAAGAGGGCAGGGTACAGCCTGAAGGAAGCCAGCGCCCTCGAGCAGATCAAAAAGTGCAAAACACCGGTGCTCTTTATTCACGGGGATGAGGATGACTATGTCCCGACTGAGATGGTGTATCAGCTCTATACAGCCTGCGAGGCCCCCAAGATGCTGCTGATCCAGCGCGGCGCGATCCACGCCAACAGCTACCTGACCAATCCGGCACAATATGAGAAGACATTGGAGGAATTCTTCCGTCTGATTGAATTTTGAAGGGAAAAAGAAAAAAACAATAGACAGCACAGGAGAACAGTGCTATAATCAACCTGCCACAGGAGAAATCCCGCGGCAGAATAAAACAGAGTAGGAAGCTGCGCGTCAGGCCCTTGGGGGCCGCAGTGCCTGCCGGACGGGGAGTTGTCGGCGGGACGAAAGGGAAGGCAGATGCCTTCTACGCGGTGCAGCTTTCGCATCCCGCTGTACCAGCAGAATACGAGAGGGGCAACTTGCCCCTGCGCAGAGCATCCTCCCGGGTGCGTTGGTACAAACCGATGCACGAAAGGAGGATCTTTTTATGTCCGAACAGATGCAGCAACAGGGGTTTTTATCGCCGTTTTCACCCGCCTATTGGCGCAGTGCCGCGGCGCAGATCAAAAAGCCCCGGATGCTCACCCTCACCGCTCTCTTTGTCGCATTGCGGATTGTGGTCGGCATGGTGCCGATCCCGCTGGGGGATAACCTGCACATCTTTTTCACCTTTTTTGTCAATGCGCTGGGCAGCGCGATCTACGGCCCGCTGCTGGGGCTGATCTCCGGTTTCAGCGCGGATCTTCTGGGCTTTATCCTGCAGCCCACCGGTCCTTTCTTCCCGGGGTATCTGCTGAGCAGTATGCTGGGCTCTTTCTTCTATGGGCTCTTCTTTTACCGCGCGCGGATCAACGGGGTGCGGGTGCTGCTGGCGAAATTGGTGGTAAACCTCGGGGTCAATGTCGGCCTCGGCGCGCTGTGGAGCGCGATGCTCTACGGCAAGGGGTACTATTATTATTTCGTCAAGAGCCTTGTGAAGAACATCGGGCTGCTGCCGATCGAGACGGTGCTGCTCTTTCTCTTCTTCAAGGCAATTTTGCCCGCGGCGAGCCGGGCCGGGCTGCTGCCGGAACAAAAGAAGATCCGGCTGTGGTGAGCAGAAAATAGCGGCGAGCGAAGAATGCGAGAAAAAGAGAGCCCGGTGTGCAAAGTTCTGTGAACCGAACCAGATTGTGCAGACAGCACAAAAAAAGCCCCGGGTGTAGGAATATTCAGTTTTAGCAGGAGTGGCGCAGCGTCAGCGGCGCTACTCCTGTTTTGCTTTGGATGCGCTCGTGGT
>CALXIJ010000158.1 GCA_944388335.1 uncultured Pygmaiobacter sp. | reverse complement strand
GCGCACCCGGCTCAGCTGCTTTGCCAGCTTGTGCGCCAGCGAGATGGGCAGCGGCATCAACTCGGGGGTCTCATCGCAGGCGAAGCCGAACATCATGCCCTGATCGCCCGCGCCGCCGACCTCGTCGTTGGTGCCCAGCGCGATGTCGGCGCTCTGCTCGTCGATGTTGGTGATCACCGCGCAGGTGTCGGCGTCAAATCCGAACTTTGCGCGGGTGTAGCCGATCTCGCGCACCGTATCCCGCACGATCTTGGGGATGTCCACATAGCAGGAGGTGGTAATCTCCCCCATCACATGAACCAGACCGGTGCTGACAGTGGTCTCGCAGGCCACCCGCCCATCCGGATCCTCCGCGAGGATCGCATCGAGAATCGCGTCCGAGATCTGGTCGCAGATCTTATCGGGATGTCCCTCGGTAACCGACTCAGAGGTGAAAAAACGCTTTGCCATAGAACCATTCAACTTCCTTTCCATTTTTCTCAACTGAATGACCGCGGGGCATTTTTGCGAAAAAACAAGAAAAAGCCCCGGCAACAATCCGGGGCTTTGACAGCTTATCTTCCGGTGTTACCCGCAGGATTTGGCACCTTGCGCAGTGCGCAGGTTGTCGGGCTTCATAGGGCCTGTTCCCTCAGCCACTCTTGATAAGAGGTTATTCAATTGCAAAACGCAGTATAGCATATCCATCCGAAGATGTCAACACTCAGCGCCGGCCGTGCAGAATCGGGCTGAGCGGCTTATAGACCAGAAAAGCCAGCAGCGCAGTCAGCAGTCCCTTGACCAGCGTAAAGGGCATGTTAAAGACGATCAGGCAGCCCAGCAGGCTTCCCACATTGGGATTGATCGCCTGATAAGCGCCGATGATAGCCTCCATCCCGCCGAAGGCCACGGCGTAGACCGGATAGCTGAAGAAGAAGTTGATCGGCACGCTGGCAATCGCCATGGCCGCTGCGCCCACAAGAGCGCCGATCACCGCGGTCTTGCGGGTCTTGTTGTGCTGATAGATCAGCCCCGCCACGCCCGAAAAAACAGCGCCCATCAAGAAGTTGCACACCTCACCGATTCCCAAGGTCGAGCCGTGGAAGATCGCGGCGAGGATATTCTTCAGCAGGCAGACCGCAATCCCCGCGACCGGGCCGATGCTGAAGGACGCGAGCAGCGCCGGCAGTTCGGAAAAGTCCATCTTGACAAAGCCGGGGATCAGCATCGGCAGCGGGAAGTCCAGCATCATTAAGACGCAGCCCACCGCCGAGAGCATACCGGTAACCGCCAGATTGCGCACGCGCTGTGTTGATTTTGCCATATTCATAGATCAGGTTCCTTTCCGGGCTTTTTGCCCCTGCAAAAATTTTCCGCCTCAGCGTTTGACCGGCCCGGATCACCAGATCAACAAAAAAAGCGCCCTTTTGCAAAAACCTGCAAAAGGGCGCACAGCTGCATGGATCCGCCGCCGTTTCTTTCATCCGGACTTTGACCGTCGGCTCTGGAATCTCACCAGATCAGCGCCTTTCACCAGAAAAGCGGTCGTGGGCTCATTTCCCAAAAGGAACTTACCACCGGTGGGGAATTTCACCCCGCCCTGAAACAGACTACCGCTAGTATATCGCATTCCCTCCGATTTTGCAACCCCTTTCAAGGGCAAATCTGCAATCGTCGTTTTCTGCAGCGGACGGCAGGCGTTCTTCTTCTTTTCCGCCCGTGCTTGAACGGTCTTTTTTAATATGGTAGTATTCTAAAAAAGAGGCCTTTTTCGTACCATGAAAGGAGGAAGGCAGATGGAGCTTCCCGTCTCGACCATCACCCAGTTGACAGGGGATCACCCGATCGGGCGCTGGCTGTTCTGTGCCGGGGTTTTCGTGTTCTTTTCCCTGCTGAGCTGGCTGTACAAACACAAGGCGGTCAGCGTGATTTTGAAACTTGCAAAACGGCTGCGCGGCAGCGCATGGGAGGATCTGCTGCACGCACTGTCCCGACCGATCTCCTCCCTGCTGTTTGCGATTGGTCTCACCCTCGCGCTGTGGTACCTGCCGCTGTCGGAGAGCCTGCTCTCCCCGCTGCGGTTCTTCCTCTCGAAGGCGCTTTGGCTGGTCTTTATCGCGCTGCTCTGCTGGGCGGGCTGCGGCATCGTGGACACCGTGCCGATCTTTCATTTTCGCTTTTTGGGCGCGGCGGAGGCGGTGCGCCGGATGCTGCGGCGCAGCCTGAAGGTGCTCTTTGTCATCTTCGCCGCCCTCGCAATGCTCGAGGCACTCGGCTTCCCGGTCAACAGCCTGATCGCCGGGCTCGGCCTTGGCGGTCTGACCGTCTCCCTCGCGGCGAAGGACACCGCCTCCAACCTGTTTTCCGGGTTGGTGCTGCTGGTTGAGCGGCCCTTTGCGATCGGGGACTGGGTCACCTGTGCCGGCGTAGAGGGCACCGTCGAGGACATCACCTTCCGCAGCACCAAGATCCGCACACTGGCCAACACCCTGACCGTCATCCCCAACTCTTTGGTCAGCGCCGGCTTTATCACCAACAGCAGCCAGCGGAAGATGCGGTTGAGCGAATTCACCCTTGGGGTCTGTTATGACACCCCACGCGCCGCCATTGAGCGGGTGATGGCGGACCTGCGGGCGATGCTGACCTCCGACGAGGATCTGCTGCCCGACACAGTGGTGGTGCGGCTGACCGGTTTTTCGGCGAGCAGTATCGATATCTTTGTGCGTTTTTATACCAAGACCACCGATTACGGTCCCTATCTCGCCGTCTGCGAGCGGATCAACCTCAACATCATCGATCTGATGGAGAAGAATCAGGTCCAGTTCGCCTTCCCGAGCACCACCGTTTATTTTGGTGATAATCCCCCGGCAGCTCAGGCCGAATCGACCATACATCCCTGATGGGGCCGCGCTGCAATTATCCCTTGTCTGCGGCGGAATCTCAGGCGGCGTTTTTCAAAGTTTTGGGCTCTCTGTCCCGGCAAAGAAGGTCCTGCCATCCTGTGCCTCGACAGGGAGTTTTTTTAGATTCTCTCAAAAAAATTTTTATCACCTGAACGGATCTCTCCCTCTCGTCCGTATTACCAGTAAAAGCCTTTGACAAAACGGCAAACGGAGGGAAATCACATGAAAAAGCTTGTAATTGGTCTATCTGCTCTCGCATTGGTTCTGTCGATCGGTACTGCCAGCGTCTTTGCGGCGGGAAATGGTACCGCGCACGACCTGCGCACCGCGAGCTTTGTCGACGCTGATGGCGACGGGGTCTGCGACAACCGCTCCGGCGGATACAGAATCGGCGCACAGGGCCGGCGGGGACGCGGCAGATAAAGGGCAAAAGGGGGATACTATGCGCAGTGAGAGCGAGGTGAACCGTGCGATCGAGCGGTATGCGGACACGGTCAACCGGATCTGTATCCTGCATTTAAAAAATCGGGCCGACACCGAGGACATCTTCCAGACGTTTTTTGAAATATGCGCTGCACACCACCGCCTTTGAGAGCGACGCGCATGAGAAAGCATGGCTGATCCGGGTGACGATCAACGCCTGCAAAGACCTTCTGCGCAGCTTCTTTTACAACAGGACCGTCTCGCCGTATGCGCTGGGGGAGGCCCCGGATCCCGCCGCGCCTCCTGCAAATGATCTGCGGGACACCCTGCCGCGGCTGCCGGAAAAATACCGGCGCCCGTTATATCTCCATTATTATGAAGGATACACAGCGGCGGAGATCGGAGAGATTCTCGGCAAAAAAGAGAACACCTTCTATACCCTGCTGAACCGCGGGCGTAAGCTGCTGAGAAAGGAACTGGGAGGTGATGAGGGCGAGGGATGAATCTCGTTTTGCATTTGACCCCATTGTGGCCGATGAATCGCTCAAACAGAAAACCCGTCAGCGGGTGGAATCGGCTCTTTCTCACCGCCGTCCGCGGATGCGCCGCCGCGTGCTGATCGGTGCGGCATGCGCGCTTCTGTTCCTTGTCATTGGGGGGTACCGGCTTCTCTTTGCCACAAGCGCGGTCATCAGCATCGGCATCAACCCCTCGCTGGAACTGCGGGTCAACCGGTTCGACCGCGTCATCAGTGCGGAGGGATTCAATTCAGACGGGGAGGAATTGCTCAGGACGCTCTCCCTCTTTTACCGTCCCTATGAGCAGGCGGTCACCGAAGTGCTCGGCAGCGAGGCGGTGTCCAGTTGTCTCGCAGAGGATGAACTGCTCGAGGTCACCATTGTACAGGGCAGTCCCGCACAGGGTCAGCGTCTGCTGGACGGGATCTCCGATCTGCTGTCCGACACGCCGAATGCCACCTGCTGCGCCGTCAATCAGGATGAGGTCGCGCAGGCGCACACGTTGGGCCTGTCCTATGGAAAATACAGGGTCTATCTGGAACTGCATTCTCTTCTGCCCGATCTCACCCCGCAGCAGGTCGCCGGCATGACAATGCGAGAGCTTCGCCAACTGCTCGCCGATCAGGCCAACGAGGCCGGTGCGGGCGGCGTGGGTGGACCCGCAGCAGCCCCCGGCAAAGGTTTGGGGAATCCGTTTCGCGGGCAGGGCGGCGCAAAGAGGGAAAACGAGAGCGAATCTGCCGGTTAACCCCGGCCTTTTCAAATCCTCGTAACTGCCGCGTGTACGCTTCTTTTGGCTCTATTTTGCCATTTTTGCGCAGCACTTCCCTTTCCGGTGGTTTTGTTTTTGCGCAAAATGCCCTTTGCTTTTTGCCTCATTTTTCCGGTATAATAGAGTTGATGATAAAACACGCCCGCCGCAGCAGAATTGCTCGGCGGGCAACTCGTATCCGGCGCAAAGGAGGTATCTGGATGTTTTGTAAGAGCGATTATGTGAAGTATGGTGCGCAGGGTATTTTTCAGATTACGGAGATCCGGTCAATGCGGTTCGGGCCGGGACAGCCCGCGGAATCTTACTATGTTCTGCAGCCGGTTGCAAAGGAGAAAGCGGAGGTTTTTGTCCCCGTCTCAAATGATCGTTTGACCCAAAAGATGCAGCCGGTCCCCACGGCGGAGGAGATTGATGACATGATCCAGCGCATTCGGGGCCAATCGATGCCGTGGAATCCGGACCGCAGGGAGAGGGCCGCCGACTACCAGCAGATTCTTGCCCGTCACAGTGAGCCGGAACTTCTTTTGTTGATCCACACGCTCTATCTGAGATCTCTCCACTCCCCAAAGGGACTGCCGTCCGGCGACGCGCAGGTTTTCAAGCAGGCCAAATCCCTGATTGATGAGGAGTTTTCCTTCTCGCTGCATCTGCCCACAGAGCAGATCCGCGACTACATCCAAACAAGACTTTCCTAAGCGGTCAAAAGGCCGCCCTCTGGGATTTTTCCAGAGGGCGGCCTTTTTTCGCTGCCGGATCATTCAGCTCTTCCGCTGCGGGATGCTGTCGCATCTCTTTCGGAGGGGCACTTCGGTCCGGCCGCAAAAATGAAAAGCACGCCCCCCTGCCAACACAATCTTCGGGCGGCTGTGCGAAGTTCTCGTTTCGCCGAAAACCCGCGCATTGCCCCGGCGCATCTCTTCTAAAAAATCAGCTTTCTCAAAAATACGGCGGAAAATAGACGGAATCTGCCGGTGCGGCGTAGTGCGCGCGCAGCATCTCGAGGTGGGAGAGGTAATCCGGATCGTCGAAATATTTCGCGCCGGTCGGGCAGTGCTGGACGCAGGCCTGACACTTGATGCAGGTTCCCGTCACCTGCATGGGATCCTCCGTTTCGATCGCTCCCATCGTGCAGAGGCGGGCGCAGAGGCCGCAGCGGTCGCAGCGTACCGGATCGGTCTTGGGCTTTGCGCGCAAAAAATTGGCGGGTGCCCCATCCGCCCGAAGCGGCCGGTAATAAGGCGCGGCGGCATCTCCCGGGATCTGCGGCGGGTCGGGCAGCTGCTTTGCCGCGGCAAGCCCTGTCCCGAGTTCGGCGCAAAAGCGGGTCATCCGGTCAAGGTCCTCTGCATCCGGCCGGCCCGCGGCGAGGCTGCGCGCCATCGCGTGCTCCGCCGCACAGGCTGCCGCCCCCACGATCTCAAACCCCTTCTCCGACAGAATTGCCCCCAGCTCTGCCAGCGCATTGTCAAAGCTGCGGTTGCCAAAGGTCACCACCGCGACCGCCGGCGTTTTCTCTCCGCGCAGCAGTTCGCGAAAAGCCGGCATGATCTTATTGGGCAGCTTGCCCGCATAGGTCGGGCCGCCGACAATCAACAGCTCCTGCGGGCCAAGGCAGAGCGGCTCCTGTCGCTGCACTGGGGTATTGAGAGAGCGATAGGAAACAGGCACGTCCAGTACCCCTGCAAGGGAATCCGCCGCCGCTCTCACCAGCGTCTCGGTGCTGCCCGTCGGACTGAACCAAACGCCCCAAACCCGTTCAATCTTCATCTTTCTCCCCCTTTTCTCCCAAACCCGCGGGAAGATACCGCTCTTTTGCGTCTATCTTTTTCTGCTCAGGACTCCCCCGGATACAAGACAGCCCCCGGATCGCCGAGTCAGATGCGCCGGGGGCTGTTTTTTGCTCAAATTCTGTTTTGGAAAAACGCGCTTTTGCGGCGATCAGGCCAGCGCGAAGTCCACATTGCCGGCCGAGACCGAAACGCCGATCACCTTGACGCGGATCGGGTCGCCGATGCTGTACCGCTTGCCATTGAGGGAATCCACCAGCGTCATCGCGTTGGCGAGGGTCATCTCACCATCCGACAGCCGGCTGACATGGATCAGGCCCTCCACCGTGTTCTCCAGCTCGACATAGATGCCGAAGTTGGTCACCGAGGAGATGGTGCCATCGAACTCCTGACCGACCTTGTCCGCCATATACTCCGCCTGGTAGCAGTCATCCGCGCTCCGCTCGGACACCATCGCCAGCACCTCGCGCTCACTGGTATGGCGGGCGGCTTCGCCGACAAACTCGCCGTCCTTTGCGGTGAGCTCCTGCTCGGGGACGCCGGAGAGCGCCGCCGAGAGGATCCGATGGACAATCAGGTCGGGATAGCGCCGGATCGGGGAGGTGAAGTGGGTGTAATCCTCCAGCGCCAGACCGAAGTGCCCCTTGGGCTCGCTGAGATACTTCGCCTTCGCCATGCTGCGCAGGACACTGATGTGCACCGCGCGCTCAATGCTGGTGCCGCGCGCATCATCCAGCAGCTTTGCCAGCTCCAGCTGGGTCGGCACATCCCCCGCAAAGGCGACATTCAGGCCCATCGCGGTGAGGGACTCCTGCAGCCGCGATACCCGGTCGGGATCCGGCAGCTCGTGTACACGATAGAGGAAGGGGACCTTCATCTTTTTGCCCAGCTTGGCCGCGCTGGTGTTGGCCAGCAGCATGAACTCCTCGATCATCTGCTCGGAGATGCCGCGCTCGACCTTTTTCACATCAATCGCTTTGCCGTCTGCATCCAGAATGATCTTCGCCTCTCCGGTCTCGATGTCGAGGCAGCCTCTGGCGGCGCGGCGGGCCTCCAGCTTGCCGTACAGCTCCCGCATCAGCTCGAGGGTTTCAAGGCACTCGGAATATTTCTCCCGGATCTCCTCGCTCGCCGTGCCGGCGTAGATCTCGTTGATCTCGCTGTACACGCCCTTGACCCGGCTGCGCATCACCGCTTTGTAAAAGCTGAAATCCACGACCTTGCCGCTGACATCCAGCTCCATGACACAGGAGAAGCAGAGCCGGTCGACCCCCTCATTGAGGGAGCAGATCCCATTGGAGAGCTGGCGCGGCAGCATCGGCACCACCGAACCGGGGGTGTAGACCGAGGTCGCACGGTGGTAGGCCTCCTCATCCAGCACACTGCCCGGCCGGACATAGTGGCTGACATCCGCGATGTGGACGCCCAGACGGTATCCGTTTTCGGTGCGCACCAGCGAGACGGCGTCGTCGATGTCCTTGGTGTCGGCGCTGTCGATGGTGAAGATGACCTCATTCCGGAAATCCTTGCGCCCGACGAGATCCGACGGCTCCACCTTCGCATCCTCCAGCCGCTTGGCCTCCGCCTTCACCTTGCCGGGGAAGGACTTGACGATGTCGTTGGCGTAGAGAATCGCCTTGGTGCAGGACTTCGCATTGTCCGCCGAACCGAAGCACTGGGAGATTCCCACCCGGTGATCCCGGTGGCTCTCGCCCCGCTCGAGGATCTCCGCCGCGACCTTCTCGCCGACCTGTGCGCCGCCGTCCGCGCTCTTCTTAATCTGCAGCGGCAGGGCCGGGCAGCGGTCGGGCAGCAGGACCAGACGGCCGTCGACCCGATCCACAACACCAACCAGCTTGTTGTTCTCCTCGATGATCGCGACAACCTGACCCTCGTCCTCGCTGCGCCCGCCGACCAGACGCTTGACCAGCACCTGATCGCCCGGCATCGCGCCCATCATAAACCGGCCCGGGATAAAGAAGTCGGCCGGCTTTTCCTCCGGCTCCTCCCCCTCCTCGATGATCGGAGCGGCAAAGCCGAAATTCTTGGCGAGCTTGACGATGGTGCACTTTACCGCCTCGCCGGTGGTCTGCGGCTGCACGGTGCGATTCTTGCGGAAATAGACGCCGTCTTTTTCGACAACCATCCCGTCCTTGACCAAAAAGTCCAGCACGACCTGAACCTTTTTGTCCCCGTCAAACTTCGCCTTCAGTTCTTTGAGGCGCCGGGGGTGTTTTTCCAGCTCTTTTAGGATCTTTGCTCTCAGTGACATACGCTTTCCTGTTCTCCCTTTCCACGTCCCGGCCGATCAACCGGCAACTGTTTATCCGCTGTGACCCTTCTATTGCAGATCTATTTTTCTCCCAATTCTTCACGAAAAAAAGCCCGCCGAAGGCACGGCGGGCAAAATTGGCGATTACTTTGCGAACACACCAAACAGGTTGACAGCCAGAGTGACCACAAAAAAGACAACCGCCGCGATCTTGGTCCACTTCGCGAGGCTCTCGTCCCGGGTGCGGGTACGGGTCTGCGAGGTCAGGGCTTCCCCTCCGCCAATCGCACCGGAAAGGCCGCTGCCGCTGGGCTGCTGAACCAGAACCATCAAAATAATTACGAGGCTGGCCAGAATCAACAGGCTGCCGCTGATAATCTCCATTACGCTCATCTTTGAACCTCCCAACAATATAGCGATTCTACTATAACACAACCACCGTGCAAAAGCAAGCATCCGCGCCGGGAAAAGAAATGTAAAATTTATTTCTTTCCGCCGTATAAATCCTCTCCGCGGGGGCAGAATAAGAACACATCACAGATTTATGCACAGATGCAGATCTGTTTTTCTCCATAAGCGCCGCATCAGCTGCGCTGCAAAGATGGAAAAAACAGCAGTTGCAGTGCGGCTGATGATGTCAAAGGCCGGGCCATGCCCGGCCTTTTGGTTTGTCTGTTTTTAGAGGGTGATCTGCTCGGCGACATCCTCCGCCCGCAGCAGCGCGCCGGTCGCAGGCAGGGTCCGCACCCGATAGCGATGGGGGTTTGTCAGCTCCATCTCAGACGCAGGCTTGACCGAGGTGATCCGCGCGTTCTTTTTGAGGGTGATGACCGAGACGCCGATGGTGTTGCGGGTCGCCTTTTCCGGGATCTGGGTGCTGTGGACCAGCAGCAGCCGCCCGCCCGAGGTCTGCACCGCCATCTCGGTCTCCTCCTGCAGTTCCCGGATCGCGGCGAGTTCTGCCTTGTCGCTGTACGCGCCGACCAGCTTGCGCCGGTTCTGCTTGGTCTCATAGCTGGACAGCGGCACCTTTGCCACCTTGCCGTTCTGGAAGAAGAAGAGCATATAGCCGCGGTAATCGGCGGTCACCGTGACGAAGATCGGCATCTCCCCCTCCTCCATCCCGAGCTTGGCGGGCAGGTACTCTCCCATCGCGCTGGCCTTGGTGTCCGAGAAGTCTCCCACCCGGCATTTATAGACCTGCGCCTTGTCGGTGAAGAAGAGCAGCCATGCGTTGTTCTTGGTCTCGATCTCGTACTGGACGGCATCCCCCTCCTTGAGCCGCTGTTCGCTGTTCATCCGCAGCGAGGCGGGGGTGATCTTCTTGAAATAGCCCTCCTCGGTGTAGAAGATGGTCACCGGGTAATCGGGCATATCCGGCTCGCTCTCCTCCTCCTCGGACTGCGGCAGGTCATACAGGATCTCACTGCGGCGGGGCTGAGCGTATTTCTTTGCGACCTCTTCCAGCTCGCCGATGATAATTTTTTTGACCTTGGCGGGATGCTCCAGCACATCCTTCAGCCCGGCGATCTCCTCCTTGAGGCCGGCGATCTCCTCGGTCCGCTTGAGGATATACTCCCGGTTGAGATGGCGCAGCTTGATCTCCGCGACATACTCGCCCTGCACCCGGTCAATTCCGAACCCGATCATCAGGTTGGGCACGACCTCGGCGTCCTCTTCGGTCTCCCGGACGATCCGGACCGCCTTGTCAATGTCCAGCAGGATGGTCTCAAGCCCCTGCAGAAGGTGCAGCCGTTTCTCCTTGCCCTGCAGGTCGAAATAGGTCCGCCGGCGCACGCATTCGGTGCGGAATGCCGCCCACTCGGTGAGAATCTCCCGCACCCCCATCACCCGGGGCTGGCCCGAGATCAGGACATTGAAGTTGCAGGAAAAGCTGTCCTCGAGCGGGGTCATCCGGAACAGCCGCGCCATCAGCTTCTCCGGGTCCTGCCCCCGCTTGAGGTCGAGGGTCAGCTTGAGGCCGCCAAGATCGGTCTCATCCCGCATCTCGCTGATCTCCCGCAGCTTGCCCGCCTTGACCAGTTCGGCGATCTTGTCCATGATCGCCTCAACGGTGGTGGTGGGCGGGATCTGGGTGATCTCGATCATGTTGTTCTCCCGGTCATACTCGTACCGGGCCCGCACCCGCACGCTGCCGCGTCCGGTCTCATAGATCCGGCGCAGCTCCGCCTCGTCGTAGAGGATCAGGCCGCCGCCGACAAAGTCGGGCGCCTTGAGGGTGGACAGCAGGTCATGATTTTCGTCCCGCAGCAGCGCGATGGTGGTCTCGCAGAGCTCGGCGAGATTGAAGGAGCAGATGTTTGAGGCCATGCCGACCGCGATGCCCAGCGTATTGTTCGCCAGAATGGTCGGGAAGGTCACCGGCAGCAGGGTCGGCTCGGTGGTGGTGGCGTCGTAGTTGTCGACAAAATCGACGGTGTCCTTGTCGATGTCGGCGAAGAGTTCCCGGCAGACATCCTCCAGCTTAGCCTCGGTATATCGGGAAGCCGCATAGGCCATATCCCGCGAATAGGCCGTGCCGAAGTTTCCCTTGCTCGAAACATAGGGCAGAAGGAGGCTCTCGTTGCCGCGGGAAAGGCGGACCAGCGTGTCGTAGATTGCCTGATCGCCGTGGGGGTTGAGGTGCATGGTGCTGCCCACGATATTGGCCGACTTGGTGCGCGCACCCTTGAGCAGTCCCATCTCGTACATCGTGTACAGCAGCTTGCGGTGGGCCGGTTTGAAAC
>CALXIJ010000157.1 GCA_944388335.1 uncultured Pygmaiobacter sp. | reverse complement strand
TCCGCGGCTGCGGTCATGCAGCTGGGCTATGCGGACAAGATGACCCACATCTCCACCGGCGGCGGCGCCTCGCTGGAGTATCTGGAGGGCAAGGAGCTGCCCGGCATCGCCTGCATCGCGGACAACTAATCAGGCAGAATGCGGCAGACCGGCGGTTTGCCGCATTTTTCGCACCCGGAAAACCGGGGGCGGTTTCACTGTGAAAAAAAGGAGGGATTCCCATGAATAAAGCAAAGCGCAAGGCGGTTATCGCCGGCAACTGGAAGATGAACAAGACCGCGGCCGAGGCGGCCGAGCTGATCTCGGCCCTGATCCCCGAGGTCGCGGGCGCGGGCTGCGACGTCGTCGTCTGCACCCCCTTCACCGATCTGCCGATCGCGGTCTCCAAGACAGCCGGCACCAACATCGCCGTCGGCGCGCAGAACGTCCACTTTGAGAAGTCCGGCGCCTTCACCGGCGAGATCTCGGCGGATATGCTCACCGAGCTGGGGGTGCAGTATGTCATCATCGGCCACTCCGAGCGCCGGCAGTACTTCGGCGAGACCGACATCACCGTCAACAAGCGGCTGAAGGCAGCCCTCGCGGCCGGCCTGAAGGTCATCCTCTGCGTCGGCGAGAGCCTCGAGCAGCACCAGCATGGGGTCACCGCCGAGCTGGTCGCGATGCAGACCAAGATCGCTCTGGGCGGCGTGTCGGCCGAGGAGCTCAAGAACGTCATCATCGCCTATGAGCCGATCTGGGCGATCGGCACCGGCCTGACCGCCACCGCCGAGCAGGCCGAGGAGGTCTGCGCCGTGATCCGCCGGGTCATCGCCTCCCTCTACAGCGAGGCGGACGCCGAGGCCTTCACCATCCAGTACGGCGGCAGCATGAACGCCAAGAACGCCGACGAGCTGCTCGCGCAGCCCGACGTCGACGGCGGCCTGATCGGCGGCGCCTCCCTCAAGGCGCCCGACTTCGCGGCCATCGTCCGTGCGGCCAGCAAGTAACTGCTCTTTTCGGCCGGATGCCCGGCCGCACGACAGGCGCAGACTGCCGCTGCGGCGGCCCTGCGCCTGCTTTGTCTGATATTGCGCAAAAAAGGAGAGAGATCCCATGAAACCCTTAGTCCTTTGTATCCTCGACGGCTTCGGCCACAACCCCGACAGCTACGGCAACGCGGTCGCCGCGGCGAAGAAGCCCAACCTCGACCGGCTGTTCGCCAGCTGCCCCCACACCCTGATCGGGGCCTCCGGCATGGATGTCGGCCTGCCCGACGGCCAGATGGGCAACAGCGAGGTCGGCCACACCAACATCGGCGCGGGCCGGATCGTCTATCAGGAGCTGACCCGGATCACCAAGAGCATCGAGGACGGCGATTTCTTCGAGAACGAGGCGCTGGTCGAGGCGATGAAGAACGCCGCCGCCGACGGCCGCGCGCTGCACCTGATGGGGCTGCTCTCGGACGGCGGCGTCCACAGCCACATCACCCACCTGTACGGCCTGCTCGAGATGGCAAAGCGCTGCGGGGTCAAGGAGGTCAACGTCCACTGCTTCATGGACGGGCGTGACGTGCCCCCCACCTCCGGCAAGGAGTATATCGAGCAGCTTGAGGCCAAGATGGCCGAGATCGGCATCGGCAGGATCGCCAGCGTGATGGGACGCTACTACGCGATGGATCGGGACAACCGCTGGGATCGCGTGGAAAAGGCCTATGCCGCGATGGTCTACGGCGAGGGCAACAAGGCGGACAGCGCCGTCAAGGCGATGGAGGACAGCTATGCCGCCGAGGTCACCGACGAGTTCGTGGTGCCCACCGTCATCGCGGGCGGCAGCCGGATCAAGGCGGGGGACAGCGTGATCTTCTTCAACTTCCGCCCCGACCGCGCGCGGGAGATCACCCGCACGCTGGTCGACCCCGATTTCACCGGCTTTGAGCGGAAGAACGGCTTCTTCCCGCTGACCTATGTCTGCTTCACCCAGTACGACGCCACAATGCCCGGCGTGCTGGTCGCCTTCCATCCCCAGAGCCTCGTCAACACCTTCGGCGAGTATATCTCGAAGCTCGGCAAGACCCAGCTGCGGATCGCCGAGACCGAGAAGTACGCCCATGTGACCTTCTTCTTCAACGGCGGCAAGGAGGAGCCCTACGCCGGGGAGGACCGCGCGCTGATCCACAGCCCGAAGGTCGCCACCTATGACCTCAAGCCCGAGATGAGCGCCTATGAGGTCTGCGACGAGATGATCCGCCGGATCGAGAGCGGCAAGTACGACGTCATCATCCTCAACTTCGCCAACTGCGACATGGTCGGCCACACCGGCGTCTTTGACGCGGCGGTCAAGGCGGTCGAGGCGGTTGACACCTGCGTGGGCCGGATCGTCGAGGCGCTGGAGAAGTGCGGCGGCGCGATGCTGCTGACCGCGGATCACGGCAACGCCGACAAGATGTACGAGGCAGACGGCAGCCCCTTCACCGCCCACACCACCAACCCGGTGCCCTTCCTCGTCTACGGGGTGCCCGGCGCCAAGCTGCGGGAGGGGGGCCGGCTGGCCGATATCGCCCCCACCATGCTCAAGATCATGGGCCTTGCGCAGCCCGCCGAGATGACCGGCAAGAGCATCATCGAGTAAAAAGCCGTCCCGCCGGCCCTTTGCCGGCAGGGCAGCGCGCCGTCCCCGAGCGGGACGGCGCTTTTTTTGTCGGAAAAAGAGAAAAATAGATGTCATTTCTTCTCAAAGAAGGAAGATATGGGCCGGGAAATTTTGACTTTTTGAACAAAATAAGAAAAAGCACTGGACAGCGCCGGAAAGATATGCTATATTAAAGCAACGAAAAAGGTTGATAGAGGCGCGGTGCGGATGAGTAGCCGGCGGAGGGGACACCCTGCGAAACCGGCAAAGGGCCAAACCGCCGAAACGGGACGCCGGGTGCGGCGGCCGAGTTGGGCATGGGGAGAAGATCTCCATGACTCCTGCCGGAAGGCAGAGGAGCTATCGGTGATAACGTTACGCCCCTTTTAGGGACTGTGAAGGTTGCATCGATGGATGCAACCTTTTTTGATTACAGTCATCCGAAAGGGGCGTTTTTGATGAACGAGAACCAAAACACACACATCATGCAGGAGCTGTCCTCCGAGAAGACCGAGCTGCGGCGTGAAGTCGGGCTGTTCGGCGGCATCTCGGTGCTGGCCGGCATCATGATCGGGTCGGGCATCTTCTACATCGGCGGCATCGTGCTCCAGCGCAGCGGGATGAGCCTCGGGCTGGCGCTGCTGGTCTGGCTGGTCGGCGGCCTGATTACCCTGATGAGCGGCATCTGCTATGCCGAGCTGGGCGCGATGATGCCCAAGGCCGGCGGCGGCTATGTCTATCTGCGGGAGGCCTACGGCGAGCGGGTCGCCTTCATGAGCGGTTTTTCCAACTTTATCCTCGGTTCCTCCGGCTCCAACGCGGCGCTGGCGGTGGCCTTCTCGACCGCGATTGCCAGCATGGTCGGCGGCACCGCCTTTGCCGAGAGCGATCTGATGCAGAAGGCGCTGGCCATCGCGATGATCGCGCTGCTGACCGCCATCAACATCTTCGGCGTCAAGCTGGGCAGCACGGTGCAGAACATCTTCATGGTGCTCAAGATGCTGCCGATCTTCCTGATCCTGGTCTGCGGCCTCTTCATGGGGACCGAGAGCCCCAGCCTCTCGATCATCCCCGCCTCCAATCCCGGCTTTGTCGAGATCCTCGGGATGATCGCCTTCGGCGTCGTCGCCACCATGTGGGCCTATGAGGGCTGGACCAACCTCAACGGCATCGCCGAGGAGATCAAGCACCCCAAGAAGAACCTCCCGCTGGCCATCATCGTCTCGATCATCGGGGTCACGGTGCTGTACGTCCTCTTCAACTACGCGGTCTACCGGGTGCTGCCCTATGACACCATCGTCTCGATGATCGATTCCGGCAACTACTACCTCGGCACCGAGGCCGCGAACCGGCTGTTCGGCAACGCCGGCGGCCTGATCGTCGGCGCGGCGATGATTCTCGCGATCTTCAACTCCCTCAACGGCTGCGTCATGGTCTTCCCCCGCACCTACTACGCGATGGCACGCGACGGCGCCTTCTTCAAGGGAATGGCGAAGCTGCACCCCACCTACAAGACCCCGGTCAACGCGCTGCTGGTCTCCGGTCTGGTCTCGATCGCGCTGGTCTGCACCCGCAACCTCAGCCAGCTGACCAGTCTGGTCGCCTTCTGCGCGATGGTCTTCAACGGCCTGACCTTCTACGCGGTCATCCGGCTGCGCAAGAAGTACCCCACCATGGATCGCCCCTACAAGGTCTGGGGCTATCCGGTGATGATCTTCGTCATCTGCCTGATCATGATCGGCCTGATGGCAAACACCTTTATCGAGGATCCCGTCACCTCGATCATCGGCTGCATCGTCCCGGCGGTCGGCCTCGTGCTGTACCAGCTGGTCTTTAAGAAGAGCCGCGAGGCGGTCGTCAACGCAGAGAACACCCAGAATGAGGAGGAGAACTGATATGGCTTCGATGGTCATCTACAATGCAAAGGTCTATCTTGAGCGCGATCGGTTCGCGCAGGCGATCCTGATCGAGGGGGACCGCATCCGCGCGGTGGGCAGCAATGAGGGGATCCTCGCCGCCGCCCCCGCAGACGCCGAGCGGTATGACGCCGCCGGCCGGACGATTGTCCCCGGCTTCAACGATTCCCATCAGCATCTGCAGATGGTCGGCGAGCTGCTGGGCAGCATCCAGCTGCTGGGCGCGTGCGGCATCGGGGATGTGCAGCAGCGGGTGCGGGACTTCATCGCGAGGACCAATCCCGCCCCCGGCACCGTGCTGCACGGCATGGGCTGGAATCAGGACTACTTCACCGACGAGAGCCGGCTGCTGACCCGCGCCGACCTCGACGCGGTCTCGACCGACTTTCCCATCATTCTGGAGCGCGCCTGCGGCCACATTCTGGTGGCGAACACCGCCGCGATCGAACGGGCGGGCATCACCCCCGACACCCCCGCGGTGGAGGGCGGCGCGATCGACCACGACGAGAACGGCCAGCTGACCGGTATTTTCCGGGAAAATGCCTGCGGGCAGGTGCTCTGCATCCGGCCCGAGCGGACGGTGGAGAACGTCGCCGCCGTGCTGCGGCTAGCGATGGCCCACGCCGCCGAGTGCGGCATCACCTCGGTCCAGACGATGGATCTGCGCCCGGCGGACTGGCGCACCACCCTCGAGGCCTATCGCCTGGTCCAGAGCGAGAACCCGACGCTGCGGGTCTACCATCAGTGCAACTTCATGAACCCGGCGGACTTCCAGATCTTCCTCGATGCGGGCTACCGCACCGGCAAGGGGGACGCCTACAACCGGATCGGACCGCTCAAGCTCTTTGTCGACGGCAGCCTCGGCGCCCGCACCGCGGTGATGCGCCAGCCCTATCAGGACGACCCCAACGCGCAGGGGATTGCGACCCTGACGCAGGAGGAGTTCAACACGCTGGTGAAGATGGCGGTCGACAACGGCTGTCAGGTGGTCACCCACGCGATCGGCGACGGCGCGATCGAGGAGGTGCTCAACGGCTACGACACCGTCTGCCAGAACGGCGAGAACCCGCTGCGGCTGGGCGTCGTCCACTGCCAGATCACCGATCTGCCGCTGCTCTACCGCTTTGTGAAGAACGACATCCTCGCGCTGGTGCAGCCGATCTTCCTGCACTACGATATGACGGTGGTCGAGGACCGGGTCGGCAAGGCGATGGCCTCCACCAGCTATGCGTTTGAGACGATGCGCCGTCTGGGCATCCACACCAGCTTCGGCACCGACTCCCCGGTCGAGGATATGAACGCGATCGACAACCTCTACTGCGCGGTCACCCGAAAGAACCTGAACGGCGGACCGGAGGGCGGCTTCTAGCCGCAGGAGCGGATGGACATCTACGACGCGGTCGACGCCTACACCACCGAGAGCGCCTATGTCAGCTTTGAGGAGAATGTCAAGGGCCGGATCCGCCCGGGCTATCTGGCCGATCTGGTCGTCCTGAGCGAGGACATCTTCACGATGCCGGCCGACGAGCTGCGCAACACCAAGATCGACGCCACGATGGTGGGCGGCCGGTTCGTCTACCAGCGCGGCTGAGCGGAAAGACAGCCCTCCCGCTAAAAAAAGAGAGCGTTTGCCCCCGTCGGGGCAAACGGGCCCCCGGCCATTTTGGCCGGGGGCCTTTTGTCTTGCGGGGGGATCTGCGCCGGGGAAAAGTAAGGGCCGCGCAAAGGGCGCGGGGCGGGAGAGAAGAAAGAGAACCCCAAAAAGCGGGCGGGCCGATGCGCTGCCCTTGCGCGGGGCGGGGCGGCGGGGTACAATAGAAAAAACAGCGAAGGCATGAGAGGGGAGTATTTTTATGATACGGCGGGCAACGGCGGAGGATCTGCCCGAGATCCTGCGGGTCTACGCGGCGGCGCGGGCCTATATGAAGGCGAACGGCAACCCGAACCAGTGGGGGGACAGCCACCCCGCGCAGGCGCTGCTGGAGGAGGACATCCGTCTGGGGCGGCTCTACGTCGACGATGAGCAGGGGGTCCACGGGGTGTTTGCGCTGGTGTTCGGGGCGGACCCGACCTATGCCGTCATCGAGGAGGGCAGCTGGCTGAACGACGCCCCCTATGCCACCATCCACCGGATCGCGGCGGACGGCGAGAGGCCGGGGGTGTTCGGGCGGAGCATCGCGTTCTGCCGCAGCCGGTGCGGCAACCTGCGGATCGACACCCACCACGACAACCGCACGATGCAGCATCTGGTGGAAAAGTACGGCTTTACCCGCTGCGGCATCATCCACGTCGAGGACGGCAGCCCCCGCATCGCCTACCAGTACACCGCGCCGCAGCAGGGCTGAGCGCGGGCGGATCTTTGCGGGGAGAACAGAGGGCGGGCGGTGCGCTGCGGACGGCGGGCCGTGGCCCGCTCCCCGGCGGGAGGACATGTCAGAACCGGGCGCGGCTCAGTTGCAGGGTCCGCGGCGGCGCAGGGCCCCGGCCGACGGGGAAAAAGGCGCGCGGGAGAAACGCGGGCGCGGCGGGGCGGCGGCAAAATCCGCCCGCCGGCGCCCTGGCCCGGTCTTGCGGCAGCGCCTCCTCACAGATGCCCGCGCGAGAGGGGGAGAAAATGTGACGGCGCGCGGGAAAGCGGCCGAGAAAACCGCGTTTTCCGCTTGACCTTGCCGCGGAAAGTTGATATAATAAATAAGCGCTTTCGGCAATCGCCAAAGCGTGAATCTGGAGCGGTATCGAAGTGGTCATAACGGGACTGACTCGAAATCAGTTGTACCGCAAGGTACCGTGGGTTCGAATCCCACCCGCTCCGCCAGATCTCCAGCAACGGAAATTTTCTGTTGCTGGAGAATTTTTTTTGCCCATTTTTTGCCCGCACACGAGACAAAAAGACAAAAAAGCGGGACAAAACAGGGCGCTTGTGCGAACACTTTACCGAGGCGGGCTGCAGGATACGAAATCATTTTGAAAATCTGAGACGGGATAAAAAAGTATGCTTTTCATGCAGTTTTTTCGGCGCAAAAATCTCACAGCATTCGAAAGATGAATGTCAGGACGAATCTTTGTTGCAAAATCGGGCGATGGACTGCCCGATTTTGCCGCACAAACGGGTGATGGCAGGCAGCGTGGATTGTGATAGGATATAAGAGAAGATAAGTCCCGCTTTTTGACCGGAAAGCGGGATCACTTTTTCAATCAGGGAAAAGAAGGTGAAAATGTGAAAAGAGGCAGAAGGTTCCTTTCGATGCTCGGCGTTTTGTGTCTGATGCTCTGCCTTGTGCCCCTCTACGCCGGTGTGGAGGGGGCGGCGACCAGCCGCTATCAGAAGGTCACAGAGCCGGAGGACGGGCAGACCTATGTCTTTTATGCCGAGATCAGCAACAACCTCGAGATGTCGGACTCCGCGCCCCGGCTGCTGAAGGCGTCGCCGCTCTATGCCGCGTACCCCGAGGCGGACCCGCAGAAAAAGGAGGCGGTCACCTCGACCGACGCGATTACGGTCGGAAACGACGGGGAGAGCGTTTATACCGGGGAGGAAAGCTTCGCCTTTACCGTCACCAAGGTGGACCAGACCGATGAGGGCAACCCGGGCTACACCATCAAACAGGTGTCGAGCGGCCGGTATCTCGCGGTCACCCAGAGCCTGCAGCAGCCGGTTGATGCCTACATATACTATGTCTATCGTCCGGGCGGAAGCGAGGGCTATGCGGAGCTGGCCGGCTATGTCCAGCCCACCTATCCGTATGTCTATCTGACCGAAGAGGCGGACAGCGCCGCGGTGTGGTACTGGGACGACGGCGGGTTCTACACCCACTACACCACGGATCTCTCGAATTCCGCAAAGTTCGGCGGTAAGCTGGAGGTCAATAACAGAGAAAATACATTGAACTACGGGCAGCATATCTACGCAACCATGTTTGGTCAAAAATATTATCAGGTGCGGCTGAGCGAAAACAATGCCAACACGTATTCCTATCTCTATCTGGATCAAGACGACCCGGCGCTCAGCGATCTGGCAGATGTTATGTTGACCCTCGGCAGCAACTGCAAAATGTACCTGAAGGGGATCAACGCCTCCGCGGGCTCGGCGATAAGCCATCGGTATGCCGTTGCGGCGCAGGCGCTGCGCAATCCGGTGTATCAGTCTTATCTGGATTGGAATAAAACGCCCACGGACGGCTGCGCCACACTGGGCGTTTACAGTGATGCCGGCGACATTACCGGCATGAAACTCCTGTTCGATTCGAAAATCCAACAGCCCCCCGCCG
>CALXIJ010000156.1 GCA_944388335.1 uncultured Pygmaiobacter sp. | reverse complement strand
GAGTAGGCCAGCTCGTCGAAATGCTCCTCACCGGGGCCCGCAAGCGCCCCGAGCGCAAGGGCCGCAACCCCCGCACCAAGGAGGAGATCACCATTCCCGCCACCGTTGCCCCCGCGTTCAAGGCCGGCAAGGCGCTCAAGGATGCTGTCTCCAAGTAAAAAACAATTCTCACTGCTTTGCACCCCGCAAGGGGTGCTTTTTTTGTCTAAAATCCGGCGAGACCGTCAAAATACCCCGCTCGCAAATCGAATTGTAGAACCCTTTTGTGCAACAGGGAAAAATTTCCCCTCTTTGCTTGCCCGCGGGTGCCAAACATGATATAGTTGCTTTATGTCAAAAACAGATGTTGCTGAAAGGAGGACAAAAGGGTGGAGAAAAAGTTTCTGATCGTCGATCAGGCGATCCTGCCGGAGGTTTTCTCCAAGGTCCTGCGCGCCAAGGAACTGCTGGCCAGCGGCGCTGCCAAAAATGTGTCCGCCGCTGCGAAGATGGTGGATCTGTCCCGCAGCGCGTTTTATAAGTACAAGGACAGCGTCTTTGATTTTGAAAATGCAAAGGCGATCGTCACCGTCAAGGCGGTGCTGCTGGACGAGACCGGCGCGCTGCAAAACCTGCTCAGCGAGCTGTCGGATTCGGGGGCGAGCATCGTGACCATCAACCAGTCCGCGCCGGAGAACGGCACGGCGGTGGTCTCGGTGACGCTGCGCACCGACGCGATGCCGATGCCGATCGACGATGTGCTGCTCTCGATCCAGAACCAGCGCACGGTGGTCAGCATCCGGCGGATGGCAAAGGAGCTGTGAGAGGCGGAATGCCGGCCGGCCGGCCGGTGCGCGGCAGCTGCCGCGGGAAAGGAGAACGAGCAAGATGATTCAGGTTGCGATTTTGGGCTTTGGCACGGTCGGCAGCGGTGTGCTGGAGGTGCTGCAGAAGAACGCGGCGCAGGTGACCCGCCGCGCCGGCGAGCAGGTGCGGGTCAAGTATATTCTGGACATCCGGGATTTTTCCGGCCATCCCAACGCCGATCTGTTCGTGAACAGCATCGACCCGATCCTCGAGGACCCCGAGGTGACCACGGTGGTCGAGACGATCGGCGGCACCAAGCCGGCCTATTACTATGTCAAGTCCGCGCTGGAGGCGGGCAAGAACGTCTGCACCTCCAACAAGGAGCTGGTGGCCACCCACGGGGCGGAGCTGCTCTCGATCGCGGTCAAGCAGGGGGTCTGCTTCCTGTTCGAGGCGTCGGTCGGCGGGGGCACCCCGGTCATCACCCCGCTGCATCAGTGTCTGGCCGCGAATGTCGTCAGCAGCGTCTGCGGCATCGTCAATGGCACCACCAACTTCATGCTGACCCGGATGGAGTACGACGGGATGAGCTTTGAGGAGGCGCTGAAGGTCGCGCAGGGGCTGGGCTATGCCGAGACGATCGACCCCTCGGCCGACGTCGACGGGATCGATGCCTGCCGTAAGATCTCGATCCTCGCCTCGATGATCTTCGGCAGTGAGGTCCATCCCGAGAACGTGCCCACCCGCGGCATCCGGGAGATCACCATCGACGACATCTATTTCACCAAGAAGATGAAGCTGGCGGTCAAGCTGATCGCCTACGCCCGCCGCAGCGAGAAGGGCGGCTTTGCCTGCGGGGTCGAGCCGATGGTCCTGCCGGTCGAGAGCATGATGGCCTCGGTCTCCGACGTCTACAATGCGGTGCTGGTGCAGGGGGATATGCTGGGAGATGTGATGTTCTACGGCAAGGGCGCGGGCAAGCTGCCCACCGCCAGCGCCGTGGTGGCGGACATCATCGACGCGGCGAAGCTGGGCAGCTCGATCCACGACTCGCTGTTCTGGCGCCCCACCGCCCCGCTCAAGGGCAAAATCACCGATGTCGACAGCTACACATATTATGTCAGGGTGAACAATCTCGACGTTGAGACCCTCAAGGAGGATCTCGGCGGGGTGGTGCTCACCCTGCAGCACCAGAACCAGACCGCGGTGCTCACCCTCCCGATGAGTGCACGGGAGATGGAAAAGCGGAAGGAAAAACTGAAAAAGGACGGCATCCATCTGGCCACTGCGCTGCGGATGCTGGAAGTGTGATCGCATGGGACAGAGGATCAAGGTATGCCCGCCCGCGTCGGTCGCAAATCTCGGCAGCGGGTTTGACACGATGGGGATTGCGCTGGCCCTCTTCAACACCGTCGAGATGGAGGAGTGGGACACCATCGAGGTCTCCTGCACCGACGGCAGCAGGCCGGTGGAGGGGGAGAAGAATCTGATCTGGCGCACCGTGCGGGAGGTCTACCGCCGCTGCGGGCGCACCCTGCCGGGGCTGCGGCTGGTGCAGGCCAGCCCGATCCCGCAGGCGCGGGGTCTGGGCAGCAGCAGCGCCTGCATCGCCGCGGGGGTGGTCGGGGGCAACCGGCTGCTGGGATGCCCGCTCAGCGCGCAGCAGCAGCTGGATCTCGCCACCGAGCTGGAGGGACACCCCGACAACGTCGTCCCGGCGATGCTGGGCGGCTTTGTCACCAGCGCGGTCGAGGACGGAAGGGTGTATGCGGTCAAAAAGCCGGTCAGCGACGGGCTGCGGTTCTGCGCCTTTGTGCCGGATTTTGAGCTGCTGACCGAGAAGGCGCGCGCCGCGCTGCCGGCGCAGATCCCGCACCGGGACGCGGTCTACAACGTCTCCCGCGCCGCGCTGATGGCCGCCGCCTTCTGCGAGGGCAGGCCGGAGCTGCTGCGCATCGGCGCGCAGGACCGGCTGCACCAGCCCTATCGGCTGCCGCTGATCCCGGGTGCCGAGCAGGTCATCGGGATCGCCGCCGCGCAGGGGGCGCTGGCTGGCTTCATCAGCGGGGCGGGGCCGACCATCATGGCGGTCTGCCGTGCGGCGGACACCGACTTTGTCCGCCGCGCCGCCGCGGCACTGGCGCAGGACGCGCGCACCGCGCGGTTTGTGCCCCACTGGCTCGCGGCGGAGAATGAGGGGATGATCGCGCTGCCCTGACCGCCCGCATTTTGCACCCGCCGCGCCGGCGCAAAAGATGTCCGGAAAAAGGGACGGCGGCTGTGGTATGGTGGCCGGCGCAAAAGATGTCCGGAAAAAAGGACGGCTGCTGTGGTAGGACGGCTGATGCAAAAGATGTACGGAAAAAGGGACAGCCGCTGTGGTAGGACGGCCGATGCAAAAGATGTCCGGAAAAAGGGACGGCTGCTGTGGTAGGACGTCCGGTGCAAAAGATGTCCGGAAAAAGGGACGGCTGCTGTGGTAAGACGCGACGGCGGCCTGCATCGGACGGCGCGCTGCGCAAAAGAGAAACGAAGTGCGGGGCCCCCCTGAAGAACGGGTGGGCGTCCCGCATAGACCTTGGCCCCGTGCCCCGGCCGGCCGCCGGCTTCCTCCGATGGGGGACGGCGGATCCGGGCGGGGGGCCGGGGCGAAAAAATCGAGGGATCCCACAGGGGATTCAGGGGGGAGAGGTATGGCGCTGATTGTACAGAAGTTCGGCGGCAGTTCGGTGGCCAATCGGGACCGGCTGTTCAACGTCGCCCGGATCGTGGCGAACACCCACAACGCCGGCAACGATGTGGTGGTGGTGGTCTCGGCACAGGGGGACACCACCGACGATCTGATCGAGAAGGCGGGGGAGATCACCAGCGACCCGTCCGGCCGGGAGATGGATATGCTGCTGGCGGCGGGGGAGGAGATCTCCTGCGCACTGCTGACCATGGCACTCAACGAGCTGGGCTGCCGGGCGATCTCGCTGCTGGGCTGGCAGGCGGGATTTCTGACCGACCGCAACCACCAGAAGGCCCGCATCCGCAAGGTGGATACCGAGCGGCTGGAGTGCGAGATCGGCAAGAATCAGGTGGTGGTGGTGGCCGGCTTTCAGGGGCTCAACCGGGCGGACGACCTGACCACCCTCGGCCGGGGCGGCAGCGACACCAGCGCGGTGGCCATCGCGGCCGCGATGAAGGCCGACCTGTGCCAGATCTACACCGATGTGGAGGGGGTCTATACCGCCGACCCGCGGGTGGTCAAAAAGGCCAAAAAGCTGAGGGAGATCAGCTTTGACGAGATGCTCGAACTGGCCACCCTCGGCGCGCAGGTGCTCAACAACCGCTCGGTCGAGCTGGCCAAAAAATACGCTGTCCAGCTGGAGGTGCTCTCCAGCCTGAATCCCATTCCGGGAACGATCGTGAAGGAGGTCGCTGCAATGGAAGGTATGATGATCAAGGGGGTCGCCAAGGACGAGAATGTCTCGGCGATCTCGGTTTTGGGGGTCCACGACCTGCCGGGAATCGCGTTCAAGGTGTTCAGCCTGCTCTCCCAGCGGAAGATCAACGTCGATCTGATCCTGCAGAGCGTCGGCCGGGACGGCACCAAGGACCTCTCCTTCACGGTGCCCAGCACCGACCGCAAGGCGGCGGTGGAGATCCTCAACGAGCATCTGTCCCTCTTCGGCGGCAGCGGGGTCGAATATGACGACGATGTCGCCAAGGTGTCGGTGGTCGGCGCCGGGATGCAGAGCAACTCCAACGTCGCGCCCACCATGTTCGGCGCGCTGTACGAGAACAATATCAACATCCGGATGATCTCGACCAGTGAGATCAAGATCTCTGTCCTGATCGACCGCAAGGATGCAAACAAGGCGGTCAACGCCATCCACGAGGCCTTTGTCGGCTGATCGAAAAAAGAAGAAAAGAGCGCTGTGCAAAGCCGTTTTTTGGCAGTGAGCACAGCGCTTTTTTTGATGCGAAAACCGACCGCTTTGCCGCGGTTTTGCGGTGGGAAAAACTGTCATAAGTTGCAAAATCTTGCGCCTTGCGCACGGTTGCATCCGCCGCCCATCCGCCCTATAATGGGGACGAGGAGAAATTCGCCGCGTCCAAAGGGCACGGCGGCAGAGTTTGGAGATGATCTTGTTTGAACCCCGAGACCCCAAAACGACCCCAAAACCGCCGCCCGGCGGGGCGCCCCGGTGCAGCGGGACATCCCCCCGCAGAGGGCCGCCGCCCGATGCCGGGCCGCCCCGCGCCGGGGAACCGGACAGGGCAGCAGGGCAGGCCGCTGC
>CALXIJ010000155.1 GCA_944388335.1 uncultured Pygmaiobacter sp. | reverse complement strand
GTTTCCCGGTGTATTCAAATGTGACGGAGTTCCCCAAATATCTCAGCGGTACGACCGAAACGGTCTCCACCGACAGTATGTACTGGCACAGCCGGCTCATTGCGGCGCTGACGGATGCGCATTTCGGGGACGCTCTGCTGCTGGATGAGCGGTATGTAGGTTCTGTGATGAATCGCGGGCAGCAGTTCTTGTACGAGTACGATGAGAAGATCCGGCAGGGGGAGCCTGTTGAGATCCTGAAGGAAGCCAACAAAAAGATCACTGACATGGTGAAGGAAGAGTCGGACAAGGCCCTTTCTCAGATTCTCAGAAATGCCTCCGAGCACATGAAGATCCGCTATCACAGAGGGGACAACTAAAGAACAAGATCCAAGATGACACAGCATCAGCCACCGGCGCAGCACCGGGCTGGTGCTGTTTTTTTGGTCGAAGCGCCGCTATCATTTGTTCTGCGGTTCATCTCGTAGACTTTAAAACGATGAACTGCAAATGGCATAACTCTTTACCCGTCGCTCTCCGCAAAGCCGAGATGGGAATGTGACCGAAGGAAAATTCATATATGGAATCATAGGCGCGCAGACAAATCTACATTTTTTCAGATTGCCGGCAGCGTTGTCCTCTGAGGCATATTGCCGCGCCGCATCGAAGCTTTTTCCTCGGTTTCGTTATGGACTTGCTCATTTCTGCCGTATAAGAAAAATCTCCGGCTTTGCTAGGGGTATTTATTCGGTTGGGCATAAAAAGAGCTGCTGTACGACGTTTTTTCTTTTGCTGTCGTTCGGCGGCAAGCACTTATTCCAACGGGTGATAAAGCTGTTTCACAATTTAAGCAATGCAAAACCCATCCAAAGCTGATACTTTCCATTGCGGGATAAAAAATGATAATGAAAAGCAACTTTCCAGTTGCCAGTGTTCCATTCAACAGTAAAAACCGCAGAGCATTTGCTTGCCCACGGATTGACTTGGACACATTGGGAAATACCTTGTTTGCTTCCGGGGCAAAGCCTTTGTACTTGATAGAAGCCACTCGTATAGGCTCTATTTCTCTGATCTCAATTTGATATTCCATGTCAATTCTCTTTTCTTTTTTCACAGCGATCCACACTTCAAAATGACCGTTCTGGATTGTTCTGTGTAGAATCGGATATACTTCGATGCCCGGAAGGCCCGCATACTCATAGCCAGAAAAGGGGAAGACATTCCGTATAGAATCTTTTAAAAACCGATTGGACATCTTTTTTGAAATATCCGTTGTTTTCAAGGACTGCCTATGTGGATACAGGAATTTCGTATTCATATACTCCATCAGGCGCCTTGTTGCTGCTGGATACCGCGGTATAGTAAAAAAGTTTTCGGGATTTTTATATGCGCTGACGCCTAAAATTCCATCCGGCGCGGCAGTATTTAAGGCACATAGCTTGGAAAAAACGGATGTCATTCATAGTCTGTTCCCAAAAAGCGGCACATTTTTCTGGTTTTCTTCCATATCGTCAACCAATTTCATGCGGATGCCGACAATGAGGAAAACAGGCTTTCGAGTCATTGGCCGAATTGCGCAAACAAGAGATGCCCTTAACCGATAAATTGTAAAAACCGTCAGAAACAGCATCAAGATAATGCACGTCTGGCGGTTTTGCTCTGAAAAATCGATCTTTTGTCCGGCGGCAAATCGCATTCTTCCAAATCACGACGCCGAAATCTCGGTGGCGTTGTCCCGCACCTGATTGATAGCCTTCATAAGGGCGACGCGCGTCTTGGGGTCAAACAGCTTGATAAAACCGACCGGCTTGTCAAATGGGGGGCGGGTCAGTTCCGCCACATTTTCCATATAGCCGTTCAGCTCGATGTGATTGATAATCTTGTGAACGAACGCGATCTGCTTTTGGTTCAGGGACTGGTCGTTGATGAAGGCGGAGAACGCCTGCATTGCCGCCTCGTGATCCAGCTTTGCAATTTTGCGCACCAGCAAGCCGAACGGCGTATCCCCGAATTCCCGCTGATAATCCTCACGGCTTCCCAGTTCGCTGGTCAACACCCGCTCCAGCTCCTGATAATCTGCCTTTGTGAGCGGAATGTTATGGGTCAGCTTGTAGATGGCGAGGGTGCTGCCGTTTTCGTTCACATACCGGTTTACCTTTGCGCGGTAATCTTCAAAGTTGTATGCCGCATCTAGTACAGCGCCCTCCTGACGGTCGATGATGGGGTCTGTGAGCTTGGTGACAATCCGTTTTTGCTCTGTGCCGCCCTCATCCAGAAACTTGATAAGCTCCCGCAGCTCCTTGCGCGCGTTCTCGAACAGGAGAATATCGTTGGCGTCCCAGAATGCGTCGGTGTGGATCTCCTTTAACACCGGCAGCTTTGCCTTGATCTGCGGAATGCTGGCCTTGTGCTCGAGAAGAAGGGAGAGGTCGCACAGCTGCTTTTTGGCGTATTGGAAGGTCGGCATCTGCTCGATGTGGGCCAGAATCAGCCCATACATGAAGTTGTCAAACCGCTTTGCAAATTCGTCGCTCTCCTCGGAGCGGACCAGCGGTGCGATCTGGGTCAGAAGTTCGCTCTTGGCGCCTTCTCCGATGGAGACGAACGCATCCGCCGCCCGATATTTCTCCACATACTGCTTGCGGAGCTTGACCGCGATCAGATCCGGATTGAGCGCCAGCACCTGCCTGCGGCAGCTCTCGGTCAATTCGGTCCGCCATGCCTGATAGGTGTCCCCGGAAAAGGCACTTTCCTGCAGGGCCATTGCGATCCTGACCTGCTTGCCGAAGAGATTCTCCGAGAGGGTCTTGGTCTCTTTGGACTCATATCCCTCCTTGTGTTCTCGGAAATACTCAAAGTTGCCGCAGTAGTCGAAAATCAGGAACCGGCGTTTGTCCGTGTATTCGCCGTCGATCTGGTCGACACAGGCAAGCCCTTTGCACAGCCGGGTGCCGCGCCCGATCATCTGCCAGAACTTTGCCTTGGAGCGCACCTTTTTGAAGAACACCAGATTGACCGCCTGCGGCACGTCGATGCCGGTGTCCATCATGTCCACCGAAACCGCGATATGAGGCTCCTTTTCCGGTTGTTTGAAATCGTCGATGATCGTCTGCGCGTAAGTGTCGTCACAGATGACGCGCTGGGCAAAGGTTCCGCGGTACTGCGGATACAGCTTGTTGAATCGCTCCAGTATGAATTCGGCGTGACGCTTGTTCTGCGCAAAGATAATGGTTTTGCCCAGACGGTCGCCGCCCGCCACCCGTATGCCCCGCTCCATGAGGTCCTGCAGAACAAGATCGACCGTCGTTTCATTGAACACGAATTTGTTCAGCTTTTCGGAGGGGATGAATTCCGGCATCAGACCATCCTCGATGAAATCGTCCTCATACCGCTCCTTGTCCTCGTCCGACAGCTCGTCGTAGGTGATGCCCTCTTCCAGAAACTTGGTTTTGACCTCATAGTTGTAGTAGGGGACCAGCACATGATCCTGATAGACGGCGGTTTCATAGTCGTAGGCATAGGTGGGGACACCGTGCTCCATCTCAAAAAAGTCGTAGGTGTTGCGGTCCACGTCGGTTTTCGGCGTGGCGGTCAGCCCCACCATGATGGCGTCAAAATATTCAAAGATGGCACGGTATTTTTTAAAGATGCTCCGGTGGCTCTCGTCGATGATGATCAGATCGAAATGCGCCGGGGTGAACAGCTGCCGCCCGTCCTTTGACTTGGTGTCGTCAATGGCGTTCAGAATGGTCGGGTAGGTGGAAAAGACGATGCGGGCATTCCGGTCGTCCTTGTTTGAGCAGAGATTGCAAAGCGACATATCCGGCAGATAGTTCTTGAAGTCGTCCTTCGCCTGTTTGACCAAAGCGGTGCGGTCGGCCAGAAACAGGATATTCGTGACCCAGTTGCCCCGACTGAGCACATCGGTCAGGCTGGACGCGGTTCGGGTCTTGCCGGTTCCGGTTGCCATGACAAGCAGATGCTTGCGGAAGCCCTGTTCGATCTGTTCGCAGACCGCCCGGATGGCCTCTTTCTGGTAGTAGCGGTCGGTGATCTTGTCGTCGATCGGAACCTTTGTCAGCTCCATGCGCTCGGTGCGGCGATTCATCAGCTTTTGCAGGTCATCCTTGCTGAAGATGCCGCTGACCTTCCGCTGCGGGCTGGTCCGATCGTCCCAGAAATAGGTCTCAAAGCCGTTGGTGGTGAACATCATCGGGCGGCGGCCGAATCTGCGCTCGAGACAATCGGCATACAGCGCCGCCTGTTTTCGCCCTACATTGGGATCCTTGCTGGTGCGCTTGGCCTCCACGACGGCCAGAGGCAGCCCGTCCTTGCCGAACAGGACATAGTCGCAGAATCCCGGCTGCCCGGCCACACCCGCCATGCCATCCACCGGATACTCCTCCTGTACATCCGCATCCGGTCCGGTGAATTTCCAGCCCATCTGCTTGAGATCTACATCGATGTATATCTTCCGGGTCCTGAACTCCGAAAGGTCCTCTGGCTGGAAGGTGCGCTGTTTCTGATGCTGCTCTTTTTCGGCGGTGAACTGTTCTGCCATCTGCTCGATCTGCCTGCGCAGAGCCTCGATCTCGGCGTCCTTTTCGTCCAGAAGGCTTTCCTGCTCCTTGATTTTTTTGGTGTCCACAACCACCTTTTCCGCCGGGATCAGATGCTCGTCAAAGGTGCGCTCGGCATAGTCCGCGCCATAGCAGTAATCGATCCACTGGACAAACTCAAACAGTCCCCGCAGAGAGGCGAGAGCGTCACCAGCCTGCACGCTGCGCTCGGTATGTACGGCCAGATTGCCCAGCTTGACGATGAACGGCAGCTTGCCCCATGTGTTGTAGTCCACGGCAAAGCGGAAGGACGGCTCATGGATGAGGGACTGCAGGTTGTCCTTATAGGGCATCGTCATGGACTTGTCCGCGGAATACACCCACTTCACCGCCAGCTCCAGCGCCTTGCGGCACCCCACCGCGCACATCGCCGGGGCAGAGGAATAGATTTTCTCGGCTTCGATGCAGGCGGGGGAGAAGAGGGCGTATTCAGTTTGTTGTGAAAGAAAAGAGAAGTTCATCATAGAGATTCTTCCTTAATCATTACTTTCCAAGATATCTTTTATCTCTTGCGCATTTAACGTCATGGTTTTCGTGCTTTTCAATAATTTCTTATAAAAAGCTTCCACGTCTAAATCACGCAGAATATAGCGTACTTGACTATTATCGAGGGCAATTTGAAATAGGATTTCTTTTTCTTCATAAGACCAATCATCAATTTCCTGTAACTCACTGATAAGGGAATGTGTAGTTGCAAAACTGCCACTGTTTTCTAAGGCAATGAGCAAATCAGTTCTTTTCCGCTCTTCCTCATTACTTTCTTTGTCTGCCTTGATTCTTTCTATTTTATACTTATAATACAGTGCTTCCAGAGCCTCATTCGCTGCAGTTCGATTGATGATGGCTTTTACCAACAGGTCTAATTCGGTTCCTTCTCTGTAATCGGCTGGTGCAAAATATTTAATTCTTCCATCTCGCATCATTTTATATACTTTTGTCTTATCCTTGCTTTCTGCGTTATAGACACCAATAGAATGTCCACCGTACGAAGTAACAAGTTTCATGCATGGAATATCGGTATCACTATCGCCGATATAAACTATATTACGAAATGGTACTCTCATTTCTTCGGGAGAAAAGGATTCATTGACAGCGGGATCGTTAATGTCCAGCACACCTTTTTCAATTCGGAATAAAAATTGTGTCTTATTGGTGTAATTCACCACTTGAGCAGGCCATACCGCTACGCCCTTTTCATTATAATAAAAAGAACTAGCATAAATTTTTTCAAATGCTCCAGCTTTTGCAACGGAAGTCCCTTCAATCATTTCTTTTAAACCCGAAGAAATGATATAGTGTTCCACGATAACTTTGTGGCTTTTTCCATATTCTCGAATACGCTCAAACCATTGCTCAACTCCAGGAAACAGTTGGACAGAGGAACCATATTCAGCTAATTTCTCTTTAGTAAATAAGATTTTTCCCTCGGATTCCTGTTTCATCGTGTACATATAGGCAAGATTTTGGTCCATTTCATTATCGGAGGCGAGAGAATTTGACTTTTTCCAGAAATCAGGAACGTTATAGCCAACGGATTGGATATACCCCTGCGCCTGCATATCATCTGGAGATAAGGTTTTGTCGAAGTCATAACAAATTGCCACAACAGGGTTAGTCTCTTTGTGCTTGCGCTCGTATTCTTTATCCGGCATGAAAAATCCTCCTTCACCCAAAATATTCCTGCATCATTGCCTTTTTCAGTGTTTCCAACTGTTCAAGGCTGTGGCTGATGATGGTTTTTGTTTTTTCTATTTTTCCTAAAAAAGCCAGTAATTTTTTTTGAGTTTCCATGCTCGGTACTGCAACTTGCATTTTATTCACTTTCGTGATATATATGTGCTTGATTGTGCCACCGCCAGCATTAGAAATCATATCTCGTTGATACTCAGGCATTTGAAGCAAATACATAAGAATTTTAGGAACAACCCTCTTGTTGCATCGCAAAACTGCAATGGATTGGTTTACACAAATGTTTGTATCTTCAACTATGGCCATTCTTCCTAGAGTTCCATCTTTTGTTAGCAACACATCGCCAATAATCGGTCTACTTTTTTCAGTCAATGCGTCAAATGCTTCTGTCGTAGTTTTTCTTGCCGTCAAAAAATTAATTTTCCCATCAATTATATCTTTTGCCGTTATTTTCCAGGGCCCTTCTTCTGCATCTGGCATTGGATTTGTAAAGCCATATGTAATGTTTTTCAGGAAATTCTCTAACGGTTCAGCGTTTTGAGCCGCCTTCTCTAAACCTAGCATCTCCACAAACCTTGCCTTGACCAGCTCATCCAGCTTGTCCAGCTGCTGGCGGCGTTTGGCGATCAGGTCGCTCACTTTGTCCAACACCGCCGCAATTTTGCGCTGTTCATCAAGAGGTAGGAGGGGGATTTCCATCTTTCTCATATCAGCTTGGGTTAGTTTCTGACGAGTAGCACCATTAACAAGTCCAGTCACATCGTAAAACATCAAAGAATAACAGAGATAATCAACATCTAATCCTTCTTTTGGTTTCAAAACATGAGCGTGATTATTTACCCAGCATTTTCCCGATACTCGATATGCAATCGGTTTGTATTTTGACCCAAAATTTCCGCCATCCTCTGCTAATAGAACTAATTCATCGTCAAAAATATAGTTGGCTACATAATCCTGAATTCCATTTGCTCCATAATAAGGATATGGACCAGATTGGCGTTCTGTTGCAGTAATTGGTACCCGTTTACTATCTAATATTTCGCAAATATCACCGATTTTCGCCATCACAGCATCCCCTCCAATTCCGCCAGCCCCGCCGTGATCTCCATTTCCAGCTCGTGCAGGTCCGCCATGATCTCAGCGGTCGAGGGGTACTCCACCGGCACATACTCCACCTTTTTGTACTTGTTGATGGACAGGTCATAGTCGTTGTCGGCGATCTCCTGTTTTGGCACAAAAAAGCTCTGCGCGGTGCGCGGTCGGTCGGCCTCCTTGTCCGGATTCCGGAACCGCTCGATGATGTCGGGGATGTCATTCTCCGCCACCTCGCTGCGCTTATCGTCCAGAGAAAAGCCGTCGGCCTTCATGTCGTAGAACCACACGTTGTCCGTGCCGCCCGCGCCGGTCTTGGTGAACACCAGCACCGCCGTGGAGACGCCCGCATAGGGCTTGAACACGCCGGAGGGCATCGAGATCACCGCCCGCAGCTGGTGATTCTCCACCAGCTCCTTGCGGATGGCCTTGTGCGCTTTGGAAGAGCCGAACAGCACCCCGTCCGGCACGATGCAGGCACAGCGCCCGCCCTTTTTCAGCATCCGCAGAAACAGCGCCAGAAACAGCAGCTCGGTCTTTTTGGTGTTGGTCACGGCTTTGAGGTTGTCATGGGTGCTCTCGGCATCCACCGTTCCCTTAAACGGCGGATTGGCAAGGCAGACGGTGAACCGGTCGCTAATTTGATTCTGTTTGGAAACGCTGTCCTTGTAGTCGATTTCCGGGTGGCTGATCGAGTGGAGCATCAGGTTCATGGCAGAGATGCGCAGCATGGTGCGGTCGGTGTCAAACCCGGTAAAGGCGTCCCCGGCAAAGTGTTCCCACTGTTCGTTTGTCATTGACTCCTCATAATGCCCACGGATATACTCCGCGGCGGATACCAAAAAGCCCGCCGTGCCGCAGGCCGGGTCGCAGATGGTGTCGTCCGGGGTGGGCTGCACCAGCTTCACCATCATCTCGCGGATGTGCTTGGGGGTGCGGAACTGGCCGTTCTGCCCGGCGGTGGACAGCTTGCCCAGCATGTACTCATACAGATCGCCCTGCATGTCCAGATCGGCGATGTCATGCTCATACAGATCATCAAGACCGGTGATGATCTTTTGCAGCACCTGCGGCGTGGGAATCAGGAACATGGCGTCGCTCATGTACCGGGCAAACGCAGTGTTGTCCGGCTCGCGGCCGTTCTCCTCCGCTACGATCATCTCGCCCTGTTCGCTGAAATCCGGCAGATGACCGCCCTTCATGTTCTTGATGGCAGGGAAGACCCGCTGGGCAATCACATCATAGATCGCGCGCGGGTCGTTGTCCTTGAACTTGCTCCAGCGCATGGACTGGCCGGCGGCGGACTGCGGGAAGATCTTGTCCATCTTTTCGCCGGTCATGTTCTCGAACTCCTCGGTCTCCAGCTCCTTTTCATCCAGCGAGCGGATGAACATCAGATAGGTCAGCTGCTCGATCACGGTCAGGGGATTGGTGATGCCGCCCGCCCAGATGTCGGTCCAGATTTTGTCCACCTTATTCTTTATTGCACCGGTAATCATGAATGATGTCCTCCTCAGTCATAGCCGCAAGCAGTTCCCGCGCCGCTACAACAGGGAATGCTTTGCTCGGATTTTTCTTTTTCTATCCGCGTCGGTCGGATCCACAAAAGGAAACAGACCGGGACGCCCGCATCAATCTGATGCGGAAAATATGATCAGATTTATTATACATTAAAAGCGCCGGTTCAGCCACTGTGAATTTGCACGGCCGGAGATAAGGACCAAAGCCTGCCGGTCGATGCCGGAAAGGCAAATCAAATGAAAACAGCCCCTCGGCCTCGGAATCCCGAAGCCGGGGGGCTGTTTTGTGTGATCCGCACATCTTTAACGCAAAAGGGAGGGTAGCGCGGGGCATTTCCCTCTAATTGATTCCGGGCATGTTTCCCTTTCCGCAGGGAAAAAGATCCACGCAAGGCGAGAGAATACGCCTGCGAAAGTGTGAAGAACATATCCGAACAAAGAAAAAAGCACCAATCTTTCGATTGGTGCTTCGTGGTGGAGATGAGGGGGATCGAACCCCTTACCTCTTGAATGCCATTCAAGCGCTCTCCCAAGTGAGCTACACCCCCACGGGACTGCCGGTCTCTCTCGACCGCTTGCTTATTATATCAAATCCGCGGGTAAAATGTCAATACCCAATTTTAAAAAATTTATTGCTTCAAAATGGAAACACTGATATAATGACCTTCGGCAAAAGAATTGGTTTTACTTGAGGTGGTTGTGTTGGCAAGAGTCAATGACCTTGCAAATGACAAGGTACCGGGACTTGTGCTGCGTCTGGCGATCCCCGCCATGCTGGCCCAGTTTGTCAATGTGCTGTACAGCATCGTGGACCGGATGTATATCGGCAATATCCCGGAGATCGGGGGAGTCGCACTCGCGGGCGCGGGTGTTTGCGGGCCGATTGTGACCCTGATTTCCTCCTTCGCGTTTTTGGTCGGCATCGGCGGCGCGCCGCTGATGGCGATGCGGATGGGGGAGGGAAACAAAAAGGGCGCCCAGCAGATTCTCGCAAACTGCTTTGTGCTTCTTTTGGGCCTCTCGGTCATCCTTGCGATCGGCTTTTTTGCGGCAAAGCGGTATCTGCTCTTTTGGTTTGGCGCCCGTGAGGTGACCTATCCTTACGCCAATGAATACCTCAGCGTCTATCTTGCGGGGACGGTGTTTGCCATCCTGTCGGTCGGCCTGAACCAGTTCATCGTCTGTCAGGGCTTTTCGACCATCGCGATGGCCTCGGTGCTGATTGGCGCGGTCTGCAATATCCTGCTGGACCCCGTCTTCATCTTTGCGCTGGATCTGGGGGTCGCGGGCGCGGCGGTGGCGACCGTCCTCTCGCAGGCGGCAAGCTGCATCTTCACGCTGCTGTTCCTGTTTGGCGGGCGCACCCGGATCCGGATCACCTTCGGAGGGTACAGCTGGAGGATTATGCGCAGGGTCATGCTGTTCGGCAGCTCGCCGTTTCTGATTGCGGCGTCCGACAGCGTGATT
>CALXIJ010000154.1 GCA_944388335.1 uncultured Pygmaiobacter sp. | reverse complement strand
ATGGTTGCGGGGGCAGGATTTGAACCTACGACCTTCGGGTTATGAGCCCGACGAGCTACCGGACTGCTCCACCCCGCGATATCAGACGCTCTTTATGAGTGCCTGATTATAATACCATATTTATCTGTCTGTGTCAAGTACTTTTTTACTTTTGATGTATTGCCTCTGATTAGTTGCAAAACGCTCAGCTGTTCAATGCGTCACAGGCCACCTGAATCAGGAAAGCGACACCTGTCTCAAGGCTCTTCTCATCAATGGTAAAGTGGTTGCTGTGCTGCGGGTATTCGCCGCCGCCGCCAAGGATTGCAAAGGCACCGGGCACCACCGGGGTATACTCGGCAAAGTCCTCCGCGCCCATCTGGCGGGGCAGGTTGGTGAGGAACATTTTCGGATCGTCGATCACCTTGAGGATTGCGCCCTTTGCAACCTCGGTGGCCGCCTCATCATTGACCAACACATCAACCGAGAAATCATAGTCCAACTCAGCCGTGCAGCGATAGGCCGCCGCAATCTGCTTTGCAATTCGCTCCAGCCGCTCCGGCATCGTTTTGCGCAGTTCCCGGCTAAAGGTGCGCACCGTACCGCCAAGTTCTGCCTCTCCAGAAACGACATTCTTGGCCGTGCCGGACATAAACTGTCCCACCGTCACCACTGCCGGCTCGGCTGGCGCGATCTCGCGGCTGACAATGCTCTGCAGCGCACAGACCACATTCGCGGCAGCGAGAGTCGCATCGGCACCGGTATTCGGCATCGCGCCGTGGCAGCTCTTGCCATGGACCTTAATCACAAAGTGGTCGGATGCTGCGGCACTGGGCCCTGCGGCGGTGGACATTGCCCCCACCGGCATCATCCCGGCGATATGCTGGCCGAAGATCATCGAGACACCATCGAGGACTCCCTGCTTGACCAACATCCGCGCACCGGTAACATTCTCTTCCGCGGGCTGGAAGATCACCCGGACGGTGCCTGCCAGCTCATCCTTCTTGCTGACCAGCGCCTTGGTCGCGCCCATCAGCATTGCTGCATGGGTATCATGACCGCAGGCGTGCATCACACCCTCATTCTTCGAGGCAAAGGGGAGCCCTGTGTCCTCCTGTACCGGCAGAGCATCGATATCCGCACGCAGCGCGATCATCTTGCCCGGCTTACCACCGACAATATCGGCACAGACGCCGGTCGGGTCAAACCGGCGAACGGTCAGGCCCATTCCCTCCAGCTCTTTGGCGATGCGATCGGTGGTCCAGAACTCCTGATTGCTGAGCTCGGGATGCTCGTGCAGTTCCCGGCGGAAAGAAACGACATACTCCTGCAGCTGAGCTGCCAACTGTTTGCTGTCCATGAAATCCCACTCCTTTATCTGCCGCCGCAATGCAGCGGGCCTTTTATGCCCCCAGTATACCGCAGCGGCCGCCCGGGTGCAAGTGGTCGGGGTTTTACGTTGCCGGACAGATGTGGTATACTGAAAAAAATAAAAACACCCTGTTCTTTCTTTTCATAATTGAGAGAGTCGGGTCAAGAAGAAAGGATGGTTCCGATGACAGTTATGCAGGCAATCGAAGCGCGGCGCAGCATCCGCCACTATACCCAACAGCCGGTCACCGATGAGGAGTTGATGGCTGTTTTGGAGGCCGGTCGTCTTGCCCCCTCCGCTCGTAACGCCCAGAGTTGGCAGTTCACCGCGGTGCGGGAAAAGTCTCTTTTGGAAAAACTGGCGGTCGACTGCAACGGACAGCAGATGATGACCGAGACCCCCGCGGCGCTGGTCGTCTGGAGCCACGGTGATCGGACCATGGGATGCGGACAATCCGCTGCGACGGTGGACTGCTCCATCGCGCTGAGCTTTATGTTGCTGCGGGCTACCGAGCTGGGACTCGGCAGCTGCTGGCTGGGCGCGTTTGACGCCAACGCGGTCAAGCGCACCCTCGCGTTGCCGGAGGACGCTGTTGTGGTCGCGGTCACTCCATTGGGGCATCCCGCAGAGCAGCCTTCCCCTCGTCCACGGAAAAATCCCAGCGAGGTTTTTGACCTGCGCTGAGTTTTAGGCCTGTTTTTGCTGATTTCTTTTCCAAAAAGCGGTCTGTTTTTGTCGAGAGGCCGACCGCTGTGTTCAAAATCAAATCTGAGGAGGTCATTCCCCCATGTCTCAACCGTCTCCATTGGTCAGTGTGATTGTGCCGGTCTACAATGCGGCGCCCGATCTGGCGCGCTGTATCGAGAGCATCCGTCATCAGAACTGGCCCTCGCTTGAGATTCTGCTCGTCAATGACGGCAGCAGCGACTCCAGCGGCCCGATCTGTGAGATGTATGCCCGGGTGGATGAGCGGTTGCGGATTATTACGCTGCCCAATGAGGGGGTATCGATGGCCCGCAACGCCGCAATCGATCAGGCAAAGGGTAAATATCTGCAATTTGTAGACAGCGACGACTATCTGTCTCCAGAGGCAACTCGCCTGCTGGCCGAGCGCGCCGAAGAAACGAATGCCGATCTTGTGATCTCCCATTATTGGCGGGTCATTGGGGAAAAATGTACAGAGCACGGCCTTCTGGAGGGACGTCAGCTGCTTGACCAGTTGGCTTTTGCCCGCTGTCTGATGGAACAGCCTGCAAGCTATTACTACGGCGTGATGTGGAACAAGCTTTATCGTCTCGATCTTGTGCGGGAACATGGGATCCTCTGCGATCCCTCTTTGGGCTGGAGTGAGGACTTCCTGTTTAATCTGGAATATATTCGATATGCCGACCGTTTTGCTACCCTGCCGAACCCCATTTATTACTATGTCAAGCGGGAAACCAGCATCACCGCGACCCAGATCCATCTGCGCAGCCTCTTTGAGACCAAACGCAGCCTATTCCGCTATTATAAGGAATTATACACAAATTTAGGACTGTACGATCAATATAAACACAAGATCTACAAATACCTGATCGCCAGCGCAGAGCACCGCTGAACGACTCTGTTTTGTCCTTTTGCCTGAAGCACATTCGGCAGCGATCTTGTGCAACATATAAGGCCCCGAATCCTGAGGATTCGGGGCCTTATTCTTTTTTCAGCTCAAACCTGTTTTTTATCCCTGCGCCGGCCTGCCGCAGTAAAAGCAGCGCATTTTTCCATCCTTGCCGGGGACAAAGATCGGGTCCACTCCGGCCTCTCCGCCGGTGATGCAGCGCGGGTTGCCGCAATGCAGCCTCTCCGGCGCAGATGTCGGCAGGGGGATCTGATCCCGCTCCAGCTTGACCGGACCCAGACCAAGCAGGGTCATAATCAGGGCCATCCGCGCATAGACCCCATTCTGTGCCTGTTCAAAATAGGCCGCGCGGGGGTCCTGATCGACAGCGGGGTCAATCTCATCGACCCGGGGCAGCGGATGGAGCACCGGCATGGTGGAAGCAGCGGCCGACATCTTCTCGGGGGTGAGGATATAGCTTCCCTTGAGACGCAGATATTCCTCAGGATCGTCAAATCGCTCCTGCTGAATCCGGGTCATATACAGCAGATCCAGCTTCGGAAGCGCCGCATCCAGATCATCGGTCTCCTCCAAAACGTTGCTGGGCCGCCCGCTCAGTTCCTCTTGTAAGGAGCTTGGCACCCGCAGCTCGGCGGGACTGATACAGATAAACCGATTCCCCTCATACCGGGAAAGCGCTTCGATCAGCGAGTGGACCGTTCTCCCATATTTGAGATCCCCACAGAGCCCAATCGTCAGATGGTCCAGCCGGCCCAGCCGGCGCCGGATTGTGACGAGATCAGCAAGGGTCTGGGTGGGGTGCTGGTGTCCGCCGTCCCCCGCGTTGATGACCGGGATTTTTGCATAGCGCGCCGCCTGAAAAGGTGCTCCTTCCAACGGGTGGCGCATCGCACAGATGTCCGCATAGCAGGAGATAATCCGGATGGTGTCCGCCACTGTCTCCCCTTTGGAAACTGAGCTGGAAGAGGCCGAAGAAAAACCCAGCACCGATCCGCCAAGATTGAGCATTGCTGACTCAAAGGAAAGACGGGTTCGGGTGCTGGGTTCATAAAACAGGGTTGCGAGTTTTTTCCCGGTACAAACACCGTAATAAGCGGTGGGATCGGCGGCAATTTTTTCAGCCAACCCAAGCAGCTGATCCAGTTCCGAGAGCGAGAGATCGAGCGGTGTGAGCAGATGTCGCATACGTTTACCTCCTGCAGATCAGGCCGCGCCCTGCGCGGCGGTTCCATTTTTTCCGTTACCGATTATACACGATACCTGACTGCGCCGCAACCACAAATTGCAGGGCAGTCTTTTTTTCGTCTGCCGCCGCAGGATACGGCTACAACTTTCCCCTTTCCCCAAGGTCTTTGCCGCGAGATAAAAGAGGGACAGCGGATTTTCCGCTATCCCTCTTTTGCGCTGCACTGCGGCAGCATCTATATGAACCGCGCTCAGTCGCTTTTAATCGCTTCGAGCGCCGGAATGCGCACCGCCTTATTGGCCGGATAATATCCTGACCCAAGGCCAATCAGAACCGAGAAGAAGATCGCAAAGACCAGCAGCCAGATCGGAACCACACAGATCCTTGCGCCGCCGCCGAGCAGCGCGATTTTGACTGTCTCCAAACTGACGCCTCCCAGTGACACCAGATTCGTTATCAGCGCCACCAGTGTGCTGATTGCACAGCTTACAATTCCGCCTGCGAGGCCGATTACACCGGCCTCTGCCAAAAACAGCAGCCGAATATCCCGCAGATAGCATCCCAACGCCTTCATAATCCCGATCTCTTTTGTTCGCTCCGAGATCGACATAATCATCGTGTTGGTAATACCGATCGCCGCAACAACCAACGAGATCGCCCCAAGGCCGCCCAGCATCATCTGCTTTTGCCGCGCTTCCTTTTCCATCGGCGCGCGGATGCTCTCCATTGATTCGGTCACAAGACCCATTCCCCGGATTTCTTTCTCCACCGAGGCAACCTGCGAGATGTGATTCACCTTGACCAGTATCGACCCGAAGTTCTTGTTGTCTTTTTTCCCTGCATTTGCCTTTTCTGCAATCCGCTGCAGATCCGAAAGGCTCATCAGGATTCCCTCCGAGGTCTCCGACCCTTTGGAGTAGTCCTCCTTTGCAATTCCGGCAACCCGCAGCGGAAAGGTAAACTTCTCTCCGCTTTCGGTCTCGATCTCGAGGGTCAGCGTCTTGCCAAGCGGGTCAAAAAACGGATCCGGCGCGGGAGTCTTGCCCGCCTCTTCTCCCCATCCGCCGCCCCAGCGGTCGATGGTGTTGGATCCCTCCGGGCGCAGGGTATCCCGAAAGGAGTAAGCCGTGTACTCTCCCAGAATGACCTCCCCGCTCTTTACCGCCCTTTCGCCTCGAGCGAGGTGAAAGCCCATCTCCTCCATCCCGCCGATCTCCAGTCCCATGATCGAGGTCCAATCCGCGACATACCGTCCCGATGTCCCGGCAAGCAGCCGGGTGCTGCCGCTCTCGAGCGATTTGCGGGGCATCACTGCCGTCACCCCCTGCAGCGCGCGCAGCCGATGTACCGTCTTACTGTCCAGTTTTGTCTTGCCGCGTCCCCCCTGCGGGGGGTTGACCGTGATGATGGTCAGATCACCCAGTTCAGCCAGCAGCCGCTCCTGAGATTCCTTCATCCCGATTCCCAGCGAGACCATGATGACAATCGAACATCCGCCGATCACCACTCCCAACACGGTGAGCAGGGTACGGGATTTTTTTCGCAGCAGGTTTTGCAGGCACAACCGGATTAAATCCTTTTTCCGCACTGCTCATTCCTCCTCCGTGTTCGACCAATCCCAATTCTCCATCGGCTGGCTTTCGACTTCTTTCTTCTTACGGCCGCGCCACACCAGTATTCCCGCCGCGCCTGCAGCGACGACGAGAACCGCCGGGATTACCAGTTTCCAAGGAAAGGCGGGCTGCTCCGGCTCCTGCGGCAGTTCAAAGCCATCATCTGCGGCCACCTGAGCTACCTGCACTGTCAGCGGGAACTCCTGCTTTTGGGGTTTCTGATCCGCGTCCTCATAGCTGACCTTGACGGTGAGCTTCAGTTCTCCCGCCTGATCCGGCGACACCGCAAAGCCGATGCTGCCGTTTCCTCCCGCTGCGACATTGCCGAGGTACTGGCTGCGCGCCGGGCTGGTAAATCCCTCGCCGACCAGCTCTGCCTCGAGATTTGCAATCTCTCCTTTTCCCTTGTTGACATAGGAGAGCAGGATCTCCCCCTCTACTCCCTCTTCCAGCTCCACTGTGGCGGGTGGTGTAATCTGGAACCGGTTGGGCTGGGAGACCGGAATCGTCAGCCGAACATCCGAAGTGACCGAAGCGCGGCGGGAGGCGTCGAGATATTCGTATTTAAAGGAAACCGTGATCGGCTGCGCCCCGCTCTTCGCAGTGGGAATTGCCTGCATCTCCAGCGTCTGGGTCTGGGTCTTGCCCGCATTGAGGGCGGCATAGTGTGCTGTATTCGTTCCCCCGTTCACCGTGAAGCTCTCCCCGCCGTCCAACGTCATAACGATATTTTCGCACTTCACCGAACCGGTATTCTCAAAGGTCACCGACAGCGGAAAGGTTCCCCCTGCCTCGACCGCCTTGCCCCCATAGCCGAAGCTCTTGACGACGATATTCGGCACCGGCGCGTCCGGCTTTGTCGCGGCTGTCTTCTGTGCGTCTGTTGCAGTGGCCTTTGCCGGGATATTGACCCGGTCCGACTGGCTGGCCGCCGTCGGAACGCCGGCGCTCTCATAGGAGAACCGCAGTTCGACCGAGAGGGACTGATTCTCGCTGGAAATCTCCTTGGCGCCCCGCAGCCGTACCCGTGCAGTCCCCGATTTTCCGGGTTTCAGGTCGTTCAGCTGGAAGGTCGAGGTCTCGTTCAGAATGCTCAGCGATTCCGACGGGGTCACCACCGCACTGACGCCGGAAGCCGTGACTGCACCGCGATTCTGGAAGGTCAGGTCGATGACAAACTCCTCGCCCGACGAGATCGGGCTGGAAACTGCCGAGCGGCTGACCGCAATGGTCGGCTGGACCGCCGCCTCCTTCGCTGTCACCGGAATTGAGAGCTTTTCGGTCACCGACCCCTGCGCGGCGCCGGCATCGGCCTCATAGGAAAAGCGCAGCTCGACCGAGATGCTCTGGGAGGAAGAAGCGGTGGGGGCCGCCGACAGCTGCAGGGTGCAGCTGCCCGTTCCCTCGGCCGGGATCTCTGCCAGTGCAAAGGAAGAGGCGCCCCCTACGATGGAGAGTCCCTCCGACGGGGAAACCGACGCAACCGGCGTCTGCAGCGGCTTCTTTCCCAGATTTTGAAAGGTCAAGGTCAGCTGCCCCTGTCCTCCTGCCGGGATGGAGGGGATCTCACTGCGGGAGATCAGCACCGGCGGCGCCGACGAGATGCCGGCTTCCTCCTCGCTCGCGGCATGGGTGCGCAGCGCGCTCCATCCGGCGCCGGGCAGTGCGAAAAAGACCGCCGCCAGCGTCAAAAGAGCCGCGGCGCGGACGACAAATTTATTTTTCATTATAATTCCCTCCTGTGGGTTAATTCATCTTTGACGATTGCCCCGTCGATCAAGGTCACAATTCGGTCGGCATAGGCCGCCATCTCCGGGTCGTGGGAAACAAGGATGATTGTCTGGTGAAAATCGCGTGAGAATGCACAGATCATCTCCATCACCTCAACGGTGGTTTTGGAGTCGAGATTGCCGGTCGGCTCGTCCGCGAACACCACGTCCGGACGCGCGAGAAATGCCCGTGCGATGCCCGCCCTCTGCTGTTGACCACCCGACATCTGGCCGGGATAATGGTCCAGCCGATGCGACAATCCCACCCGGCAGAGCATCTCCCGAGCGGCGCTTTCCCGCTGCTGCTGACCAACGCCGCGGAACATCAGCGGCATGGCGACATTTTCGGTTGCGGTCAATCCCGGCAGCAGGTTATAAGACTGAAAGACAAATCCAAGATGCCGCTGACGAAATGCCGCCAGCTGTTCCTCACTCAGGCGGGAAACCGGCACGCCGCCGATCCACACCTCGCCCGAGGTCGGTTTTTCCATCCCGGCAAGGAGATTGAGCAAGGTGGACTTGCCCGAGCCGGAGGTGCCGAAGATGCAGCAGATCTCCCCCCGTTGGACCGTGAGATTGATCTGTCCGAGTGCGACGACCGTCTCCTCTCCCAATGGGTACTCCTTGTGCAGGTTTTTTACCTCTATGATGGGCTGTGCCCGTGCGGAAACTCTCATTGTTCTTCCCTCCTGTGCCGCTAAGTCTACTGCACTTCCCTTTGCAAAGCCTTTGCCAAACCTTAAGATTTCTAAAGGAAGAGAAAATTCCTCCCCGCTTTGCACCATCCGCCTTGACAAACAGCCGGGGGTGTGTATGATCTAATTTGAGAAGAACTCTTCCCCTTGACCCCGCCGGCGACGGATTTTGCGGGATCGCCAAAGAGAAGGAGGACGACAATGCGTGCAACCATCCTCATCGCGGAGGACGATCCTGACATCCGCGGACTGCTGCGCCTCTACCTCGAGAGCGAGGAATTTGAGGTCATCGAGGCGGAAAACGGCACCCGGGCGCTGGAGCTCGCCCGCGCCAAAATGCCGGACATGGCGGTGCTCGACGTCATGATGCCGGGCATGGACGGCTACGAGCTGACCCGCGCACTGCGCCGGCTGGGGGATCTGCCGATTTTGATCCTCTCGGCCAAAAGCCGGGACGAGGACAAAATTCTCGGTTTAAATCTCGGTGCCGACGACTATATTGCAAAACCTTTTAACCCGGTGGAGATCGTCGCCAGAGTCAAAGCGCAGCTGCGCCGCGCCGCGCGCAGCAGTGCGTCCGCGCTGTCGGCAGGCGGTCTGATTCTTGATCCCTCCTCTCTTGCGGTGATCCGGGATGGCGTCAGTGTGCCGCTGACCCCGATGGAATACAAAATTCTCTCGGTTCTGATGCGTTCGCCGGGGCGGATCTTCACCAAACTGCAGCTGTATGAGAGCGCAGCCGGGACCTATTTCGAGGGCGACGACAATACCATGATGGTCCACATCTCAAAGCTGCGCGAAAAGATAGAGGAGGACCCCCGAACTCCGCGCCGGATTGTCACCGTGCGGGGACTGGGGTATAAGTTTGCGGCGCGGTAAAGCGGCCGGCAGCCTGTTTGGGCTTCTGGCGCGGTATGTCCTCTTTTTCACGCTTACGCTGCTCGCCCTCGCAGCGCTGGCGCTGCATCTGTGGGACATCCGCATGGCCCAGCTTTTCTCCCCTCCCGATTGGAATTCCCTGTTGTCAGATTCCGCCCTGCGGGAAGAAAGATATGATCTGCTCTCCCGCTATCTGCGGGATGCGGGAGATTTTGCGGTGTACGAAAACGGGAACCTGCTCTATGCGACGGCAGAGGATTTTGACCCACTGCTCACCGAGGGAGAACTCGATTGCATTCCGCTTCAAGGGGATACCCTGCAGGTGGACAGTTATCCCCAATTTGACAGCGCGGGAAATGAACAGCTTCTGCTCGTGCGGCAAAGCCTCGACACCGCCGGCAGCCTGCGCGCCGAAGCGATGGTACTGGACGCGGACGGCGCTGTTTTGTGGGGCGGGTTTGGAGATGGGCGAGACTTGTACACCGACCGGGAGCTCTCCTTTTTGACAAACAGCCGGTTTGAGGGCTGCTTCTTGACGCAGGCGCCTTTTCCCGGCAACTCCGCCCGCCGGATCCTGCTGCGGGAGCGGGAACTCAGCGAAGAGGAATATCTGCGCCGCTATGCGGATGCCCAGCGAAGTCTCCTGCTCTTTCTGCCGCTGCTCTTTGCGGTCGCGGCGCTGGCGGTCTGGCTTTTATGGCGCCGGATTGCAAAGCCGCTGCGCCGTCTGGACGATGCGGTCGTCGCACAGGCAGACGGCCATCGCGGGCGGGCCGGCGGATGTGGCGGCCCGAGGGAAATCAGGCACATCGCCGAGAGCTTTGACCGGTTCGCCGACCAGTTGGAAGCAAGCGAAGCGGAACGCCGCCGTCTTGATGCCGCACGGCAGAAGATGATCGCCGACATCTCCCATGACATCAAGACGCCGGTAACGGTGATCTGCGGCGGGATCGACGCCATCTGCGACGGCAAGGTTCCGCCCTCTGATCTCGACCGAACGCTGCGGATGATCCGCCGGCGGGCAGACACCCTTGCGCAGCTGACCGACGACTTTCACGAATACGCCAAGGTGGAGCACCCCGCGTTTGTACTGCACACCGAGCTCGCTGATCTGTGCGAGTTTTTGCGGGAATACCTCGCCGCAAAGTATGACGAGATCGAATTGGCCGGATTCTCCCTTGAGACACAGATCCCGGAACATCCTGTCTGGTGCAGGATCGACTGCCATCAGCTCACCCGCGCGCTGGACAATCTGCTGTCCAACGCGCTGCGCCACAATCGACTGGGCACCGCGCTCTTCTTCGCGGTGACCCGCGAGGATCGCCGCGCAGTGGTCTGGATTGCCGATAACGGCGAGGGGATTCCACCTGAGCGGCGCGCACGAATTTTCGAGCCTTTCGTCACCGGCGATGATGCCCGCTCCTCTCCGGGCAGCGGGCTCGGGCTTTCGATCGCGCGCAGGATCGTCAAAGCCCACGGCGGCACCCTTGGGCTCAATGCGAACCCCCTCCCCCCCAAGGTGACCGAATTCGTTCTCACGCTGCCACTGGACGGGTGATCTATCCCTGCAGCGTTGTTTCAATCCTTTCCAAAATAAGGCAGCCCTGTCCTCTTTTCAGACGGCAGGGCTGCTTTTTGCTGGTTCAGGATTTAAATAGCCGAGCTTCTTCTCCATCCTTTCTCTTCGGAAAAGAGAGCATTTTTCTTCGCGTCAAAATATGTTATACTGAAAAAAATAGATGTTCTTTAAAAAGGAAGTGCTGATTGAGATGGAATCCTTTGCAAAATTGCTGCTTGCACGGCAGAGCTGCCGTGCTTATGATCCCCATCGCCCGGTGGAAGAAGAAAAGATCGACGCCTGTCTGCAGGCAGCACGTCTCTCCCCCTCGGCCTGCAACAGTCAGCCTTGGCACATCACCCTTGTAAAGGGCGAGATGGCCAAACAGGTCGGAGACTGCCTGCGGGGAATGGGGATGAACAAGTTCACTGTCGACTGTCCCGTCTTTGCGGTCGTCACTGAGGAGGACTACAACGCTTCTGCTGCCGCGGGCGCAAAGCTCAAAGATCAGGACTACCGCTCGGTCGATATCGGCATCATGGCGGCACAGTTTACGCTGCAGGCCACCGAGCTAGGGCTGGGCAGTTGTATTCTGGGTTGGTTTGATGAAAAGCGCTTGCAGGCGCTGCTCGGCACCAAGCGGCGGGTCCGGCTGGTCCTCGCGCTGGGCTATCCCGTCGAGGGGGACCCCCTCCGGCCCAAAAAGCGCAAACCCATCGAGGAATTGGTCTCCCGGATGGGCTGATTGCCTCGCTGCACAGTGGGCAAAAGATGGCAGTGTCGACTGCCGAGAGGACTTTTTCAGCCAAGCTGCATCTCGGCTCTTTTTCTTTCCTCTCGGTGGGGAGGATGCATCCCGGCTGTGCCCGGACGCAATCTGTGTTCAGGCAATCTTTTCAAACAGAGGAGGCGGTCCCAGATGACCGATCAATTCGTACCGATTCCGCCCGTTCGGACAGGCTATCTGAAGTTGGCGGACACCAGCTTATACTACCGCGATTACGGCGAGGACACCGCGCGCCATACCCTGCTTCTGCTGCATGGAAACGGGGAGAGCTGGCACTGCTTTGCCAGACAGGTCGGCCCGTTCTCCGAAGCCGGATACCGGGTCATCACCCTCGACAGCCGCGGACACGGCAGTTCGGGCCGCGGCAGCCTGCCGATGACCCCGCAGCAGCTGGCCGCCGACGCCCTTGACGCGCTGACGCTGCTCGGGATTTCCAAGGCGGTGCCGGTTGGATTTTCGGACGGCGGCAACCTCGCCCTGCTGATGGGAATTCTGCGTCCCGATGCCATCGAGGCGCTCGTCGCCGCCGGTCCGAACCTCGTTCCCGCCGGTGCAAAGCTCTCTGCACAGCTGCCCTGTGAACTGCTCTATCCCCCACTTCGCCTGATCGGGCGCAGAATTCCCGCCGCGGCGCATCGGGCGGATGTTTTGGGGCTGATGGTAGACCAGCCCCAAATCCCCTTTGACGCGCTGTATCAGCTGCAGCTGCCCGCGTTGATCCTCGGCGGCGAGCGGGACATGATCCGTCCCGGCCACCTGTGCCATATTGCTCAGGCCCTGCCGATGGGACGACTCTCCGTTCTGCCGCGGGCGAGCCACTTTGTCTTCCGCGAACCATGGGCAGAAGAGGCCAACCGGCGCGTGCTCGCCTTTTTGCGGCAGGTGCTGCGCTGAGATCATTTACGGGGAATTCCCCTTTGCGCGCCGATAAAAGGATTCTCTCATCTGAGGGACGGACGCTTTCCGAATTTTATTTTGGCTTTGCCGTTCTTTTTTCAGGCAGTGGGCAGGTGCTGTAAAAATTTTCTTTTTTGCCCCGCGGATTTTTGTCTGCTTTTTTGTTGACAGCCGAGTGGTCCTCTTTTATAATGAAAACGTAATAATGTTATAACAAATCCAACAAAGCAGGTCTTTCAAAAAGACCGATCTTGAGGGGGTGCGGATGCATGGAGAATGAGCTCGACTTCAGCGGCCGCACCCAACTTTATTTTCAGCTCTACGACATTCTCTACCGGGAGATCCGGGACGGGGTCTATAAACCCGGCCAGCTGCTGCCGACCGAGAATACCCTTGTTGAGCAGTATCACATCAGCCGGATTACGGTGCGCAAGGCGCTGGACCTGCTGATGAACGACGGCCTGATTGCCAAGCGGCGGGGATACGGCACCTTTGTGCAGAACAAGAAGGTGGAGCAGACCCTCACCCGGGTGCAGCACTTTGCCAGTGAGATGGAAAAGCGCGGCTATGCTTCCTCGGTGACCATGCTCTCCAACGAGATCATCTATGCCAGCCGTACCATCGCCGAAAAGCTGCAGATCAAGGAGGGGGACGAGCTGATCCGGGTGGAGCGGCTGCGGTATGCGGACGGCATCCCGATGTGTATCGAGAGCTCCCACCTGATCCGCTCCCGCTGCCCGGAGGTCAGCCAGCACGATTTTTCCCGGCAGTCTCTCCGTCATTTTCTGGAGGAGAAATACGACATTGTCTGGAAGCGCGCACACCAGCGAATCTACGCCGCCGCGGCGAGCACCCGAATGGCGGGTTATCTCGGGATTAAGGAGGGGGATCCGCTGATCTACATCGAGCGGGTCTCCTACACCGGATCCGATTGGCCGGGGGAATATCTTCAGGCATGGTATCGCGGGGACAGCTATTATCTGACCGCTGATCTGGAGGCCTGATGCTGTCGGACGCTCCATTGAATTATGGTTCTTCTGCATCTCGCTTTTTCTGTGAGATGTCAAAAATAGAAATACATTATAGGAGGAAACTAGCATGAAATTCTTTATCGACACTGCAAATGTGGAAGAGATCCGCAAGGCGAATGATATGGGCGTCATCGCCGGCGTCACCACCAACCCGTCGCTGATCGCGAAAGAGGGCCGCGACTACGCCGAGACGCTGGCCGAGATTGCCAGCTTTGTCGACGGACCGATCTCCGGTGAAGTCAAGGCCACCACTGCCGACGCCGAGGGGATGATCGCCGAGGGCCGCGAGATCTACAAGCTGGATCCCAGGCACATGGTCGTCAAGATCCCGATGACCGTCGAGGGCCTCAAGGCCATCAAGGTGCTCTCTTCCGAGGGCATTCCCACCAACTGCACCCTGATCTTCTCCGCCAATCAGGCTCTGCTGGCCGCGCGTGCCGGCGCCACCTATGTCAGCCCGTTCCTCGGCCGTCTGGACGACATCTCCCAGCCCGGCATTGACCTGATCCGCGACATCAGCGAGATCTTTGCCAACTATCCCGACATCAACTGCCAGATCATCGCCGCTTCGGTCCGCAACCCGATCCACGTCACCGACTGCGCGCTGGCCGGTGCCGATATTGCCACCGTTCCCTACAAGGTGATCGAGCAGATGACCAAGCACCCGCTGACCGATGCCGGCATCGAGAAGTTCAAGGCCGACTACATCAAGGTCTTCGGCGAATAATTTTGCCTGCCCTCAGATTTTTGGGAAAGGATGAGAACCGCACATGACAAATGCTGAGAAAAAAGCCCTCGCCGTCACCGCCTGCAAGGTGCGGATGGGGATTATTGAAGGGGTACACGGCGGAAAATCCGGTCACCCCGGCGGCAGCCTGTCGGCCGCCGACCTCTTTACCTACCTGTATTTTAAAGAGATGAAGATCGATCCGAAAAACCCGCATTGGGCTGACCGTGATCGGTTTGTCCTCTCCAAGGGCCACACCGCGCCCGGTCTGTATGCCACGCTGGCGAACCGCGGCTACTTCCCGGTTGAGGATCTGCCCACCCTGCGTCACATCGACAGCTATCTGCAGGGCCATCCCAATATGAACACGGTTCCCGGCATCGATATGTCTACCGGCAGTCTGGGACAGGGTGTCTCGACCGCCGTCGGCATGGCTCTGGCTGCCAAGATCACCGGCAAGGATTTCCGCACCTACACCCTGCTGGGAGACGGTGAGATCGAAGAGGGGCAGGTCTGGGAGGCCTTCATGTCCGCCGCCCACTACAAGCTGGACAACCTGCTGGTCATCATTGACAACAATGGGCTGCAGATCGACGGCCCCGTCGCCAAAGTCATGAGTCCCTATCCCATCGACGAGAAGATTCGGGCTTTCGGCTTTAATGTCATCTGCATCAACGGCAATGATCTGGACGAGATCGACTCCGCCTTCACTGCCGCCCGCGATTGCAAGGGCAAGCCCACCGCCATCGTGATGAAGACCACCAAGGGCAAAGGGGTCAGCTTCATGGAGAATCAGGTCGGCTGGCACGGCAAG
>CALXIJ010000153.1 GCA_944388335.1 uncultured Pygmaiobacter sp. | reverse complement strand
GAAAAAAGAGAGGACGGCTTAACTGGGATCTGGCAGACGGCAAAATCCGGCCAGCTGCAGATAGACCGGAGAATAGCGGTTAAGAAGATAGTCGGCAGAAGCACTGGAAAGGACACCTTGAATCTCCCCCTCATCAAGCGGAAGCGAGACGGCAAAGAGAGACCCTTCCCCAAAGACGCTCTCGACCGAGACGGTGCCCCCCATCCGGCCGGCCAACGCCTGCACAAAGCTGAGCCCCAGCCCCGCGCCGGGCGCAGGAGCGGTGTCCTCATAGGGGTCGGCGGAGAAGAAGGGGTCAAAGATACGGGGCAGTACCTCAGGCCGGATGCCGATGCCCCGATCCCGCACCCGAAGCAGGGCGTGGTGTTCTAATGGGGTCAGGCTGACGGTGATCTCATTGCCGTCTCGGGTGAAACGGAGCGCGTTGGATAGAAGGGCACAGACCATGGTGGACAGCAGGTCCGAGGGGCAGCGCACCGGTAGGGTACAGCGGGGAACCTCCCACTGCACAGACGGCTGGCCGGGCAATAAAATTCCCTTTGCGGCGGAACAGACCCCCTCGACGACCGAACACAGATCGGTTGTCTGGGCGGGATGCCAGCTGCCGTTTATAAGCTGGGAAAACTGGGACAAAACACTGGTGTCCCGCAGCAGCTGATAGCAGCACTCATTGAGCCGGATCAGGACGGAAGGATCACGACCGGCTTCCAGCTGGTTGGCCAGCATCGGCAGCAGCGCAAAGACCTCCGCGATCGGTTCCCGCAGACGCGCGGTCAGATTTCCCCGCAGAGCGGGATCCGCCTCCGTGCGGGTCAATGCACCCAAGTAGCCCGGTGCGTCCGGACGGGGAAACAGTGCCAGCATCAGCGCATCGGCTCCGGTGGAAAATCCGTCCAGCGGCAGGCTGATCGCCTCGCCGCGGCGCAGTTTCTGCATCAGGGAAGGACGGGCGCGCAGCAGCTGGGAGATGGCGGTGCTGCCCGGAACCAACGCGGGAGCCAACTGTGTGCAGATCGCCCCGGCGGATTCGACACACAGGTCCTGCGTAAAGCGCACAAACGCGCTCTCCGGCAGGGAGAACCCGGCCGACTTTTGATCTTCCATCCGAACATCGCCGCCTTTCCGTTGGAGCCGCCCCGCAGGGAGCATTTCGACATATTCGACAAAATTCGACAAATATCGCTCTTTCATTATAAGTGGATAACCCTCGGTTGTAAAGTTTGGAAATGGGAAAAGCACTCTCGTGGGAGGACTGCTGAAAAATTGCCCGAGCGCAAAAAAATAACCTCAAAATAAGCGTTAATTTTTTATCAAGGCTCTTGTAGTTTTCTGCAAAGTGGTATAAAATATAGATAATTCCAAATTTTAAGGAGGATGTTATCTATTATGGCAGTTAAAGTTGCGATTAACGGCTTTGGCCGCATTGGCCGTCTGGCATTCCGTCAGATGTTTGAGGCGGAGGGTTATGAGGTCGTCGCGATCAACGACCTGACCAGCCCCAAGATGCTCGCGCATCTGCTCAAGTATGATACCGCACAGGGCAGCTTCCTGGGCAAGATCGGCGAGAACAAGCACACCGTCGAGTCCACCGAGGATTCCATCATCGTTGATGGCAAGGAGATCAAGATCTACGCCATCAAGGACGCGAAGGATTGCCCGTGGGGCGAGCTGGGCATCGACGTCGTGCTCGAGTGCACCGGTTTCTACACCAGCAAGGAGAAGTCGATGGCGCACATCGCCGCCGGCGCTAAGAAGGTCGTTATCTCCGCTCCTGCTGGCAACGATCTGAAGACCATCGTTTACAGCGTCAACGAGAAGACCCTGACCAAGGAAGATCAGGTTATCTCCGCTGCTTCCTGCACCACCAACTGCCTGGCTCCGATGGCGGATACCCTGAACAAGACCTATCCCATCGTTTCCGGCATCATGACCACCGTCCATGCTTACACCGGCGACCAGATGATCCTCGATGGCCCGCAGCGCAAGGGCGACCTGCGCCGTGCCCGCGCTGGTGCGCAGAACATCGTCCCCAACAGCACCGGTGCTGCTAAGGCGATCGGTCTGGTCATCCCCGAGCTGAACGGCAAGCTGATCGGTTCCGCTCAGCGTGTCCCCGTCCCCACCGGCTCCACCACTATTCTGGTTGCGGTTGTCAAGGGCAAGGACGTCACCAAGGAGTCCATCAATGCTGCGATGAAGGCCGCTGCGAGCGAGAGCTTCGGCTACAACGAGGAGCAGATCGTCTCCTCCGATGTCATCGGCATGCGCTATGGCAGCCTGTTCGATGCCACCCAGACCATGGTCACCAAGATCGACGACGATACCTATCAGGTGCAGGTTGTCTCTTGGTACGACAATGAGAACAGCTACACCAGCCAGATGGTCCGCACCATCAAGTACTTCGCAGAGCTGTAATCAAATTATCGCAACTGTCATTGAGGGCCCCGCAGGCATTGCCTGCGGGGCCCTTTTTTCATTAAAAAACCAGAAGAGAAAAAGAGCGAAGGAAAGCTGTTGCCACGCTCCTTCGCTCTTTCTTTGTATGATTGTACATTTAGTGAAATTTCAGTGTGAAATAGATCTTATTGGAAGAATGCAGTCCCTCACCCCAGTGCAGCATAGGCCGCTGCAATGGCGGAGGCGACCAAAGCGCAGGCGGTAAAGCGGGCCTGCGGGTCAAATTCCGCTGCGCTTCCCAGAAGAATCAGTGCGCCGCCCGGCAGCCCGAGAGACCATTTGCTGTGCAATGTGCGGGCGACCTTTTGCGGGTCCTCAGTCACAAGATCCGCAGCCAGTGCAAAGCCCTCCAAGAAACCGCCGAAACCAATCAGCGGCACACCGCGCCGCCGCAGTCCGGCAAGACAGGCAGCGGGCTCAAAAGGCGAGGCGATCCCCGCACAGACCACGGCGACGGGGGTGCGGGTTAGACTCCTCAGATCTGCGGGCAACCCTCTGGCGGGCAATCCGCCGGCGGGCGGTTCCCCGATCAGCGGCGTGGCCAGCAGCGAGATGCCGGCCATTGATGCGGCCAAAATCGCGCAGGAGAGGGCAGTGCGCGCACTGCCTCCCTCGGCGAGAAAGACCGGGAGATTGCCGCAATCGGCAACGCGGGGCCGGGCGAAATGAGGATCCTCTTGACGCGGTAAGCTGCCAAGCCGCAGCAGTCCCTCAAAGACGGTGACCGGCGCATCGATACACCCGTTTCCCCGCACCGCTTCGGCCGCAGCGGCGAGCGCGGCGGGGGCATCGGCAGTGGGGAGGGCAACCGCCGGGCGGCCCATGGCGATCGCGTGGGCCAAATCCCCCTCGATTGCGAGATACTTCATTGGATTCAATCAAATCCCTCCTGACAGCTGCGCCGCGAGAGAATGGGTTCAGAAAAACTGCGGCGGGCGAGGCAATCTTATCTGTTTAGCTTCATTTTATCGAACAGAGCTTAAAAAAACAAGCGGGGAGGAGCAGCCGCGCAGCAGAAAAGAGGAAACCGAACGGAAGACGAAAAAATAGATCGGCGGAAAGCTTTGCGCCCAAACAGCAGTCGAAACTATCC
>CALXIJ010000152.1 GCA_944388335.1 uncultured Pygmaiobacter sp. | reverse complement strand
GATCTGTTCCGCGTCACGATACGCATCCAGCAGGTTCGGGATGATTTTCTTTTCCGTGCGATGAGGCAGGATCAGTTGTTTCAGACATTCCTCATACCGCCTGCACATCTCATCTATTGTATAATTCGGCACCTGTTGCGCCCGCATCACCAGTCTGAGATATCCCTGCGGATCATCCAGATACTGCGTTATCTTCTCAAGGACCTGATCTGCCGTTTTTGCATCCACCGGCACAGTTTCCCCCGCACCGGTCTGCCGCACCCGCGCTCCCAGCGCGCCGATATCCGTCACCAATGCCGGAATATTGCACTGCCAGCTTTCACTGAGCCCATAGCAGAAGGTCTCCGAACAGACCGATAAGTGGAGCGTCAGATGGATTTCGTTCTTTTCCAACAGGCCGTAGATCTCCTCCTGTCGATAGGCACCATGCCGGATCACCCTGCTCGGCTCCGCCTGCTCGGGATCAAAGTCCTGATCCAGCACCGCACCGAAAATATGCCATTCAATCCGCGGGTCTTTGTTTTTTTCTATGATCTGCTGGAAAATTCGGCTTCCCTTTTGAACCGCAAAGCCGCCGACCAGAGCAACACGAAACCGGCCCTCTCCCTTCCAGATTGGCACATCAGTTCTTTTATACGGCTTTTCTCCATTTGGGAAAACTGCCACCCGTCCCGGCAGGTGATAAAAGTCCTCAACAAGCGTCTTTCCGCTCTGCGCCGGGGCAAATACCTCGCTGCACTGCTCTAAAAACGCCCGCGCGCGCTGGCGATAAACCTCCAGATCAAAATTGGGGTTTTGGATTGCGTTCTCAAGGCACCGTTTTCTCTTTTCCCCCTCGCAGATTCCCGCACAGTAGCATCCCGCTTCATCCAGCAAAAAAGCCGTTGGACACAGCATTGAGTAATCGTGGAGCGTGCAGATCATCGGGATATTTCTCTCCCGTGCCGGCGCCATAAAATCGAAGGTATGATTTCGAATGTGGTGGAGATGGATCAAATCAATCCGGCACAGATCCAAAATGTCAGCATAAATCTTTTCATAGGTTGAATCCGCATCGCAATCCTGAACATCGAACAGCGCGGGATAAAGCTGAAGTTCGCTCTCACGCTGTCCATTCACATAGAGCGTGCAGTACAGCCCACCGCCCTGCCGTGCCATCAGCCAAAAGTTGAACTCCTTGCATCCTTTTATCAGATCACGCACATAGTGCTGGGTACCTCCTACGGCGTTTTCTTTCCACCGCTCAAACCCATAATGCACGAGGAACAGCACATTTGGGCGCCCATTGTCAAAGCGCCCAAAGAATGCCAACCGCTGCAAAGACCGTTTCACAGAGATCGGAATATGGGAGATTGACAGCTCATGTGTCTGGGACTCGAACGCCTTTCCCAGCGCGCCCCACTCTTCCAAAATATCTCTTTCAAACAGATCGCTCCGCCGAAGAATCCTCTCCGCAACCTCTCCGCAGAATCCTCTCCATAGGATTCCTTTTACCTGCGGCAAAGCGCGTCCGCCGGCCACTGCATACAAACTGCACAGGTGCCTCCCGCTGTTCTGAAAATAAAAGATTTTCAGCAGGTTCCTAATCCAATTCACCGGCTGTTCGAGTTGGTCGAGCAGTTCAAGCAGCGCATCACGGCGAATCAGGACACAGTTAAACCCACCCCGCGGAATCCAAACCGAATCGCACCCCATTGCACAGCACTGCAAAAGGGCAGTTTTCTTTCCAAGCTGTTCTGCAAGTGAATCCTCTGCCTGAGCAAAAAATTCGGTGCTGTCCAGTTCCTCGTCCCCACGCAGCGGCGTGACGCTTCTGCATTTCTTATGCTGCAGCAGCTGAACCATTTGGGCAAGCGACTGTTCTGATAGGGTCATTCCAGCACGCAAAAACAAGATGTCCCCCGGAAGTTGCTGCAATGCAGCGCACAAACTTTTAACCTCTGATCCATCCCAGATGCTCTTTTCCTGTTCCGGATGATCTGTCAGCGCCAAAGCACAATGAACCTGCCCCAGAGCATTCAGCGACTTGCGTGTGTTTTCGATTTTGGTACATTCAAAAACAACAACCGAAATAGTTGTATCCACCATTTTGCCTCCCATGATTTATGTTTTTGAACCATTTTTTCTTTAGAAGTAATCTCATTATCTCCAACACATTTCCATCTTCTATATAGAAACAACTCGCCAAAACAACCCGCCAAAAGACTGCAGGCACCCCGTGAAATTTGATCGCATCCATCACAAAAAAGTTCGGCATTCATGCCTGCCCTTATCCCCTGCGCCGAAACAGATTTTTCAGCTTAATTGCAGGTGCCAAATACCTGCGATAGCGCGCCACCGCCTCCTGAAGCCGCTCGATCTCCTCCTTCTGGCGGCAGATCTCCTGCTGCTCCGCAGACAGGCCGACAAACCGATTTTCCGGAAGATGAATCCAGCTGTAATACCCTTCAGGATCTGCGGCATCGAACGGGTCTTTTTTGCTAAACCATGCCTTTGTCCCCGGATCACTGCGCAAAAATACCCGGTGCCGCGTTTCGATTTTCTCCCCATTGGAATAGGTCGCATAGATTGAAGGGGATTTTCCCAGAGCCTCCTGCCCATTTTCTGCCTGCTGGGCAATGTACCACTCCCGCAGTGCATACAGTGCGGGGTTGTTCTCCCCCCACTTGTTCAGCATAGCCTCCTGCGCGCCGGAGTCGAAACCGGAAAAATGATAGAACTGCAGCGGCTTTCCATTGACAAAATACTTGCCCTCTTTTTCGGTGACCTGACGGTGACTCAGGTTCCAGGTCGCGACATTATAGTTGGGCTCGCGCAGAATATAGACGCCATCCAGAATCGCCGGCGCCATATCGACCCAGCTCTGGTCGGTAAAAATCCCGTTGGGAATATCGTCGTAGCAGAATTCCACAAGTCGGTCTCTCCACCATGTGGCAAATTTCATGCCGTTTTCGCTGTTGCGCACCGCAACGAATCCCAGATTGTAGATACCGTGTTTCAAGGTTGAAATCTCATTGTCCATAATTCCAGCCAATGTGGTTTCCGGGGCAGTGAGATGCGGCGTCAGGACAATATCCTTTTGGTCCAGAAGATTCTCAAGTTCCTTCAGGTCATCAAAGACAGCAATATCCGGATCCAGATAGACAACCTTTTCACTGCGCTGCAAAAAGTTCAGCAGTGCTTGTCCCTTTACCGCGGTGCAGATCTCCACCACCGCGTGCGTGTAAATCCACAGAGAGAGATTATCAACCGGAATTCCGAGTTCATCAATATAGACCACCTCGTCAAACGGCTCCTGAGAGAGATCAAAATCCTCGGGCAGTCGGTCGGACACCACCAGAGAGAAATAGCTGTCGCGGCAATACTTCTTTACAGATTTCGCAAGCACACGCGCTTTGGGCAGATAGTTTTTGCTGATACTCGTATAAAAGTGCATATTTTTCCTCCGTTATATGTTGTCATGGAAACGTATATTTACCAAGATAAAACTCGCGCAGCTGTTCAAGATGCTTTTGGGGATTGTACTGCTGATTCAAAATTCTTTCCGCTTCGCCGCTTATCCTTGTATACTGTTCTGGATTGTCGAACTCCTTCATCCTCCCAACAATCTTCTCTTTCATCTCGTCGAAACTGGAAAATAGATTGGGAAGATCTTTGTATTCCGGCGTAAAGAACTCCTCATTGTACACCGCAAAAGAGACTCCGCCGCTGTTTAAAGGCGCTGCGAAGTAATTATCGAGCCCCTCCCCGAAGGTAATTACCCACTTTGCCTTTCCCACCAGATCAAGATACTGTTCAAAGGTCATTCCGTTTACTTCCACCTGACGCATCTGGGGGAACGCCTGATGGATCTGCTCCAATATCGCTCTTCTCTCCGGCCTTTCGTCCGGGGAATAGACCAAGAGATTCTCTTTCTGCTGATATGCGGATCGGTGATATTTCACCTCGGCATACGCAATCAGCAGATGAGAGGGGATTTCATATTTTTCCCTTATCTGTAAATTGCAATACTTTTCATGTCCGATTGTCTGGGTAACCAGATTTGCGATCTCTTTGAGCCGGTCTATTATCTTCTTATCCGGCATCATGAGGATATTTTGGTTCATCACATTGATGTGAACGAAAGAGACCTTTTTCAGCCATGTCAAAAAGGAGCCGTCAATTCCCTCTAGCCAAAACTGGACATAGGTTTCAGGAATATGAATCATCAGTTTCTGGGGCGGTTCAAAATAGCTCGCCAGCTGCGCAAATCGATAGACAACGCTTTCGCAGGAAAAGCAATAATATTTTGAAAAGGTCATCTGGGACGGCAGGGTCATCAAAAGCACTTTGCTCTTGTGAAGATCCTGCATCTGGTCGGATTCCTGAGCGATATTGACGATGGAGCGGACCCCTCCGCTGATAAAGTGATACTCTGGAACCAAAAAGACAATCAGAGATTTTTCATCTTTCTGATAGCATTCCCGTATTTTGCGGTCCTGTCTCGCCCTCTCGGCAGGGACCAGAAGCCATTGTCCCTCTTTTTGGCTCATCGCCTGCGAAACTGAAAGATCCCCAAGCAGCGGCGGAATTCCTGTTTGCCCTGCATTTTTCAGATAATGCACCAGCGGGATCTCCTGCGGATCAGCATTTTGCAAATACCTTTCAATGTATTTTTTCTCATCGAAAAGCGTGCTGAGTTGATCTCCCCGCCAATATCCCTGCCGGACATAGTAACAAATGGCATCTCCTTTATATTCTTTGGGGAGATATTTTTCAGAATAGCGGTTCCAATCAAAGATCTGATTTTCCGGCAGATAAAGGAACCGATAATCCTCCAACTGTTTGGAGGTGCAAAAGTCATTATCCTGCTGCTTATTTT
>CALXIJ010000151.1 GCA_944388335.1 uncultured Pygmaiobacter sp. | reverse complement strand
CAGCGGCTCTTCTGTCACCCCGTTATCGCTTAGAAAATACTCCTTTTCGCCGGCAGTGCTCTCGAGGCCGGCAAAGCTGTCGGTGCGCCACCCTGTCAGCAGGTTGATCGGCATATCGCTGGTCGCGCCATGCTGCCCGTTTGGTGCCTTTGCAATCGTGATCCGCGGTACCGTTGCGATCTCGCTGACCGGCGCAGCAGTCTCGCCGTCATAATACAGATAGGTCATCCCGTCGAGGATCCACAGCTTTCCTCCCAGCTGGACCGCGGTGCTCGGCGCATCGTTCATACCTTGCCGGATAACGCTTGTCTGGATTTCTCCATCCTCAGCTTCCGTCATCAGATACAGATTTGTCCCGGCATGGACCAGTCTCTTTTCGATCCCGTTCGCGGTCAGTTTATAGGCCCCATGCACCATACCTTCCAACTCAGCGATTGTTTCCCAGCCGGGCCGCTTTGAGGGGAACCCATCCGCATCCGGCATCAAGTTCGGTGCATCCGGCGATCTGGAAGTGTCCACATTGACCACGCTGCTGGTCAGGTCGACGCCGCGAAACTTTGACAGCTCCACCGAATAGCTTTTCGGCGTGCTCCAGTCCCGCGCTCTGGGCGCCTGCGGCATCGTTCATCCCCCCTCTCAATACAGATCCTCCACCGGCTCGGCTGTCGCCTTAATGCTGTCAGTCAGCGCGGTGACAAACCTGCCGCGAAAATCGTCCATCACGGCGTAGTTCTCATCGTCCCGGTAAAAATCTGCTGCAAGGCCGTAGGGCAGTGCTGTCCGCAGCAGCGCATCGTGGTAATCGATCTGTTGATCCATCGTCTCCGAAGTCACTCGCGGCGCCTGCTGCAGCTCTGCTTTGCCCTCAAATCTCCGCAGCGCATTTTCATAGGGCAGCGCCTCCTCGAGCAGCACATTCAGCATCCCCGGCACAAATGGGGCAAGATCGTCGCTGTCCGCTCTGCTCTGTGCCATCCATCCCGCAGCAGTGTCAAAGATTTCATTTGCCGTCATCCTTCTCTCCCCTTTTACAGATAGGGGGCGGGTTCCCCCGCCCCCAGCCTGTCCTGATTTAACCGCCGGTGATCTCCACCGTCGCCACCGGGCTCGGGAAGGCGCCCGCCTTGTACTGGTAAGCCTTCACGATCGTGCCGGCCACCGCCCCGGCGTTGGTCCCGACCTGCGCGGTGATGCTGTACCGCGGATCGCTACCATCGGTGGTGAACTTCACAGTTGCACCACCAGTCGGGGTAATCACGCCGGTCGCCGCTGCGATGCTCGGCGCCGACAGAACCTCGCCCTTGCCGCTGCCGGTAGTCACATCGACATACACGCCGTCCGCCTTCGCCGCGAGGACAAACAGATCATAATAAAACAGCCCTTCGCAAAGGTGTCCGGAAATGCCAGGAGGATCAACATGGACCTTGTTATCCCAGATCTTTGCCGGTGCAGTTGCGGATCGTTTGTGGGACCAGATGAAGTTGACGTTCGCCGGCAGCAGATCCGCCGGCACCTCGACCACCGGGCTACCGAAGATTTCACCAACCTGACCCTGTGCGATGGCCTTGCTGCCAATCTTTTCGAGATTCTTAAACTGGTCGGTATCGATCAGCGCATTGAACATCTCGGTTCCGACCCACAGAGTACACTCTCTCAAATTCGCGCGATGGTCGATCAGGTGCTTGCGGCCAGCAGAAAGTCTTGCAATCACATTGCTCGCGCTGATCGCGGCGGAATTGCCGACGATCATCCCCGCCTGATGGGCAAGCTCGTTGAAGCAATACCGATCGTAGTTCGGAATCACTTCTTCGTTCATCTGGACCGCCATAAACTTACCGCTCATGTTGATCGGACGATCCTTTTCATTCGTCTTGTCAATGGTCGCAGAAAAGGAATCCTCCTTTCTCATGGTAAGCTCCTGCACATTATCGCCAACTTCAGTCGGAGTGCCGTACCGGTTTGCGCTCGCACTTCTATTGTAGCTGTTCATCGGCACCGGCTTGATCGTATAGATTCTCACCGTGCGCGCACCAATAAAGCTATACTCATTGGAAAGTCTTCCTTTGAGCAAACTTTTAGCCGTAAACGTCTGGTTGATTCTGGGCGCATATTTGGTTGCCAGATTGATTGTTTCACCCATTGTCCTATCTCCTCTCAATCGTCAAATGCGCCGAGGAACCCCGAGAGGAACTCGTCCTGCTCCTTTCCGTTCCCGACGCCGGCGGCGCTTCCCGCCGCCGTTTTCCTGTTCTTCTCATCCGCCGCCTTCGCCTTCTGCGCGGCCCTGAGGGTCTCGATCTCCGCCTTTGCCTGCGCCAGTTCATACGCCCGGTAGGCCTCCAGCGGCCGCTCTCCTGCGCTGATCCGCTGCACAACCTCCGGCGGCAGGCTGGTCAGATTTGGGTATGCCCGCACCAGCTCGAGATACGGCTCAGTCCTCTGCCGCTGCGCTGCCTCCGCCGATTCCGCCGCACGGCGCTGCGCCTCCTTCTGCCGCAGCTCCAGCAGCTCTCTGGCCTGCTTTTCCGGCATTCCGGCATCCGTCTCCCGCTTGAGGGCCGCCGCGTCCAGCGACCGCTCGAGGTAGTCGAGATACTGTCCCATCTCCATCCCGCTCGCCGCGGCATACCGCTGCAGCAGCTGCATCTCCCGCCCGCCTGCGAGCGCGTCCCGCTCCTGCCGCAGCCGATCGTAGGCCAGCCCCTTCTGGGCCAGCTCGTTCAACTGGGCTTTCGGTCCCTTTACCTCCTGCCCGTAAACCTTCAGGGTCACCGTTTCCGGCTCCTGCTGCGCTCCCCCGTTTTCGGCATTTTGGTCGCCCGGCTGGTCTGCCGGGTTTTCCGGCTGGTCTGCCGGTTCCTCCTCGCCCTCCTGCAGGTTCTCGCCCTGTGCGCCCTCCTCCGATTCCGCGGTCACTTCCTCGTCGAGATCCGCAAACAGGTTTTCCTCG
>CALXIJ010000150.1 GCA_944388335.1 uncultured Pygmaiobacter sp. | reverse complement strand
TTTTCATCCCTTTTTTCCCAGACATACCAAAACCCCCTAATGTAGTTCTATTTTCCTACACTAGGGGGCCTTTTGTCTATTGTCCGTTTTTACTGGTTCGGTTCACCCGGGGGGGCGCTTTTTTTATGCCGCGAAAACCGCCTTGGGATCTGCGCCGGTCACAGCCGGTCACAGCCGGACATAGGCTGGCGGATGGCCCAGCGCCGGCAGCAGTTTATGGATGAAATCCTCGGTCGAAAAGCCGACGGTGCTGGTGTTGCGGCAGGGGTGGCAGCCGATCCGGGGATGGGCCAGCAGCGCCCGGTCGATCACCAGCTGCACCCGCTTGTCCCGGTCGTTCTCCAGCCCCAGCGGGCTGACGCTGCCCGGGCGGACCCCCAGCAGCCGGTCCATGGCCTCCTCATCGGCAAAGCTCAGCCGGGCGATCTCGAGCTGGGCGGAGAGATCCTTGGTCTTGAAGGGCTTATCCCCCTCCATCAGGAGCAGGTAATAGCAGGTCTTCTGCCGGTTGCAGAGAAAGAGGTTCTTGCAGACCGGCGCATCCAGCGCCTGCCCGATCGAGACGCAGTCCTCCATCGTCAGCGCCGCGGGGTGGTCCGCCCGCAGATACTCGACCCCCAGCCGGTCCAGCAGGTCATAGGACCGCTGCTCGACCGCATCCCGCCCGGCACAGTCGGCCGGACGGCCCGAAAAAACTTCCATTCTTCCATCCTCCTCAAAGCGGCGGGACGCGCCGCATCTGCTCTGTCGCCCCATTATACCACCCGCGCGGCGCCCCCGGCAACCGGCGCGCCGGCGGGCATTGGACAAAACAGAGAATTTTTCGTCCAAAGATTGGCCTCTATGCGAATGGACGCGGGGGAGAAAAACAGATAGAGTGTTCATAAGATGTTTAGAGGATAAGCAAAAATTAAGAAAGGAGGGATCCAATGACCGAGCGGGAACGCCAGATCATCGCCCTGCTGCGCAAAAATCCCATGCTGCCGCAGGCGGAGATTGCGCGGCGGCTGGGGATCACCCGCTCCTCGGTGGGGGTCCATCTGGCAAATCTCTCGAAGAAGGGGCATATTCTGGGCAAGGGGTATGTCCTCGCGGAGGAGTCGCAGCGGTATGTCGTCGGGATCGGGGCGGCGAATGTCGACCTGATGGGCCGCAGCCGGGAGGCGCTGGTGATGGAGGATTCCAACCCCGGCACCATCACCACCTCGGTGGGCGGGGTGACCCACAACATCTGTGAGAACGCCGCCCGGATGGGGGCCTCGGTCCGGCTGATCACCGTCGTCGGGGATGACCTCTACGGCCAGAAGATCCGGCAGGAGTGCGAGGACGCCGGCATCGACACCGGCGACTTCATGGTCGCGGCGGGGGCGGTCTCCTCCACCTATCTCTCGCTGCACAACGCCGACGGGGAGATGGCGCTGGCCCTGTCGGATATGCGGGTACTCCAGCGGATGAGCGTCGACTTTCTCCGCGCGCGCGACCGGCTGCTGGCCGGCGCGGCGGTGATCGTGATGGACGCCGGCCTGCCCGAGGAGATCCTGCGATATGTGGCCGAGCGGTACGGCGGCAGGGTGCCGGTGGTCATCGACCCGGTCAGCACCAGCTACGCCCGCAAGCTGATCGGCCATCTCGAGGGCTGCTGGGCGATCAAGCCCAACCGGATCGAGACCGAGATCATCGCCGGGATGCCGGTGGACACCCCCGAGCGGCTGCGCGCGGCCTGCGAGAAGCTGATCGAGCAGGGGCTGTCCCGGATCGTGGTCAGTCTGGGCAAGGACGGCTGTTTCTACCTCGACCGGGAGGGCAGAGCGCTGCGGGCCGGAGGCGGCCCGGTCGAGCGGGTGGTCAACACCACCGGCGCGGGGGATGCCTTTGTCGGCGGGATGGTCTATGCCCGGCTGCAGGAGTTTCCGGTTGAGAAGATGCTGCTCTTTTCCACCGCTGCCGCCCGGATGGCGGTCGCCCATCAGGACACCATCAACCCGTCGATCAGCGCCCAGAGCGTCCTCGAGACGGTCGAGCGGGACGGGCTCTGGGTGAAGGAGGTATAAACCCGCCCGGCGGCGGGGAAAACCGCGCCGGCGCGCTGCGGGCGGGCCGGGGCAAAAGGGGGGCAGATCCATCGCCCCAAAAATCCGCATCTCCCGCCGCGGCGGGGTGCGGGGGACCTTTGCCGGCGGGATGCCGCGGGGCGAAAAACGCTCATTTCAGGACAATCGGCACAGAAAATTGAAAAACGAACAAGAGAAAGGAAACAGACGATGAACAACTATCTTTCCGTTGCACCCGAGATCGCACAGGCGCTGGCCGAGGGCCGGCCGGTGGTGGCGCTGGAGTCCACCATCCTCTCCCACGGGATGCCCTATCCCGAGAATGTCGAGTTCTCCCACAAGGTGGAGCAGATCGTCCGGGAGGAGGGGGCGGTCCCCGCGACCACCGCGATCATCGGCGGCAAGCTGAAGGTCGGCCTCACCGCCGAGGAGCTGGAGATCATGTGCCGCGCCGACGGGGTCGGCAAGGTCAGCCGCCGGGATGTCGCGGTCTATCTCGCCACCGGCAAGACCGGCGCGACCACCGTCGCCACCACCATGATGCTGGCCGAGATGGCGGGCATCCGGGTGTTTGCGACCGGCGGCATCGGCGGGGTGCACCGCGGGGCGGAGACGACGATGGACATCTCCGCCGACCTGCAGGAGCTGGCCCACACCAATGTCGCGGTCGTCTGCGCCGGGGCCAAGAGCCTGCTGGACATCCCCAAGACGCTGGAGTACCTCGAGACGATGGGGGTGCCGGTGCTGGGAATGGGCACCGAGGATTTCCCCGCCTTCTACTGCCGGCGCAGCGGCTGCAAGGTGGACGCGAAGGTCGACACCCCCGCCGAGGCCGCCGCAATCCTCAAGACCAAGTGGGAGCTCGGCCTCGCGGGCGGCGTGGTGATCGGCAATCCGATCCCCGCCCAGTATGAGCTGGACTACGACGAGATGGAAAAGGTCATCAACCGGGCGCTCGACGCGGCGAAGGCAGAGGGGATCCGCGGCAAAGAGACCACCCCCTTCCTGCTGGCCCACATCAAGGACTACACCAAGGGGGTCTCGTTTGCGTCGAACCTCCAGCTGGCCTACAACAACGCCCGGGTCGCCTCGAGGATCGCCATCGAGCTGGCAAAGCTGGGCTGAGGGAGAAAACAGACAAAAAGCAAAATACAGATCCGGCATCCGCAGCAAGGCGCCCGGCCGGTCCCGCAGTGTGGGGCGGCAGGGCTGAATGCGCGGCGGTGCACCAAGGCGGCAGCGCGGCGCTTGGCATTCCCCAACGACGAGAACAGAAGGGATGTATTGGGTGTGAAAACTCTGGTGAAGGAGAAGGCGAGATACTATCTGACCTGCGAGCGGGACTGGGTTTATTTTACGCTGATCGCAGTGGGCGGTTTCTGGGGGGCGTATACCTACCTGCTGCGGGGAGGGGTATTCTGCAACGCACAGACCAGCAATGTTGTGCTGATGGGCATAGCGCTGGGCTCCGCGCAGTGGGGCAAGGCTCTGTATTATCTGGTGCCTATCTCGGCCTATACGATGGGGGCGTTTGTCTCCGAGATCCTGCCCAACCCCATCAAGCACCGCCTTGCAATCCGCTGGGACACCGTGCTGATCTTTATCGAGATGGTTGCGGTGCTGCTGATCGGCTTTTTGCCTGCCTCGGCGCCGGTGCAGATCTCGCAGGTGCTCATCAACTTCATCGCCTCGATGCAGTACAACACCTTCCGGCAGGCGCAGGGGGTGGCGGTGGCGACCACCTTTGTCACCAACCACATCCGGCAGATCGGGGTCGGGCTGGCAAAGGTGGCGGTGGCGACTACCTTTGTCACCATCCACATCCGGCAGATCGGGGTCGGGCTGGCAAGGGCGTTCCACCACCG
>CALXIJ010000149.1 GCA_944388335.1 uncultured Pygmaiobacter sp. | reverse complement strand
GGACTGGCTGCACGCATGCCCGATGACCGCCATCTCCTTTGAAGAGCGGGAAGCGCCCGCTTACGCCCATCAGGCGGTGCGCGCAGCAAAGGCTGCAAAACAGGCAGAGGAACCCACTCCCTGCGGCTGCCCGGGCAGCCGCAGCCGCACCCTGACCCACGAGTCGGCTCCCTTCTGTGAGGGGTCCCTTGGCGAACTGCCCAGCGAACTCGGCCAGTGGCCGGTCCAGATCAAGCTCGCGCCGGTCAAGGCTCCCTATTTCGAGAACGCCGACCTGCTGATTGCCGCCGATTGCACCGCCTATGCCTATGGCGACTTTCACCGGCGGTTTATCCGTGGCCGGGTTGTGCTGATCGGCTGCCCCAAACTGGATGAGGGGGATTATGCGGAAAAGCTCGGCGCCATCCTCGCAAACAACGAGATCCGCAGTGTCACCATCCTGCGGATGGAGGTGCCCTGCTGCGGCGGATTGGAAAATGCCGCCCGCCGCGCCATTCAAATGAGCGGCAAATTTTTGCCCTGGCACGTGGTTGTGATCTCTACCGACGGGCGCATTCTCTCCGAGTGAGGTTTTGGTATGGAACAAAGCGGAAATTATCTTTCCACAGGTGCAGATACGCTGGTCGGCGCGCTGGTTGCCGTCGCGCGGGCGGAGGAAAATGAGACGGCGGACGCACCGGTTCACCGCGCTGTGCTGCGGGGGCTGTGTACCCTCTCGCTGTCTGGGTCCGGCTGCGGCCCTCAGGCCGTCGATCAAGCGATTGCCGACGCGCGCGCGGCAAAGGAGCGCCTTGTCCCGATGTGCTCCGGCTGCGCCTCTCCCTGCGGCCGCACTGCGGAGTATCCCTTGCATCTGCTGCTCGCCCAGCCCGAGGGGGAAGGGGTCAGTCTCCGGCTTGCGCTGCTGTGCGCGCTGCAGGAGCTGGCCCGGGTCTGCTTGCCTCTCTGGGAAGAGGGCGCTCTCGCGGAGGACGCCCCTCTTCGGCTGCTCTATCTCGGGCTCTACGCACTGGGCTACCCCTTTGATACTGCGCGGCTGCAGGAGCTGATCCGCGACTGCGGCACGCAGCTGCATCTGCTGCTCGCCGGCCCCGCTCGGCAATCTTCCAACCAGTAATAAAGAAAACGTTTCCCCGGCATGGCTGCGCTTCTTTTTGCACCCTGCCGGGGATTTTCTATTTACCAGTGCCCTTTGGTTGTAGTATATTGATATTAGATAGCCCAGAATATCAAAACCAAGGGGTGGTGCATCAGATGTCGGTGCCGGAACAAGGGCTTTATATTGATCTGCTCTCGCAGTGCAGGCTGTTCTACGGCATCGAGCCAAATGCGCTCTCCCCGCTTTTGACCCAGCTCGGTGCCCAGCGGCGGCAGTATGCCAAGAATGCGCTGCTGCTGCGCCCGGAGGAGTCCCATGGCAGGATCGGGATTTTGCTGGAAGGGCGCGCCTATGTACAGCGGGAGGAATACTCCGGGGCGCGTACCCTCCTGACCGAACTCGAACCGGGAGATCTGTTTGGTGAGGCCTTTGCCTGCGCGCCGGACACCGCGCTCCCGCCCGATATCTGTGCACGTGCTGCCGATTTCTGCGCCGTGCTCTGGCTGGATTTTGGGCAGGTTTTGCGTCATCCCTCGCTGGATCCGGCGCACAAGACCGCGCTGGTCTCGAATATGCTGGCGGTTCTTGCGGAGAAGGATCTGCTGCTCAGCCGGAGGATTGGCCATCTCTCCAAGCGGAGCACCCGTGAAAAATTGCTCTCCTACCTTTTTGAACAGTCCCAGCGCTGCGGCAGCAGCAGCTTTTTGATTCCGTTCGACCGCCAAGCGCTGGCAGATTATCTCTGCGTCGACCGCAGCGCAATGTCCGCTGCCCTCAGCCGCCTGCGGGCGGAGGGACTGATTGAATACCACCGCAGCCAGTTTACCCTGACCGAACGGTTTCACGAATTATTCTGAAAGGATGTTGATTTGATGATGGCGCCTCGTTATTTCAAGCTTGAAATCTTTCTGCCCGAGAGTCACTTTGACGCAGTGCGCGATGCGCTGGCCGCCGCGGATGCCGGGCATATCGGCATCTATGACCGCTGCCTGTCGGTCAGCCGCGTCACCAGCCAATGGCGTCCTCTGGACGGCGCACAGCCGTACAATGGGACGGTGGGACAGCTGTGCGTCGCAGAGGAGCTGAAGGTGGAGGTCTGCTGCGCCGCGGATCGGCTCGAGCACACCCTCGATCTGGTCCGCGCCGCCCACCCTTATGAGGTTCCGGTCATCAACATTCTTCCGCTGTGCGGCATCGGGGTTCCGGATGCTGATTTTCTTAAAAAATAAGTCGATTTTTTGCGGTGAATGAATCGACATTTTTTTGTTTTGGTGGTAGAATAAAGGGCAATATTCCGGCTGTAATTCAATCTTTCGCCGTTCCTTTTGGAGGTCTGTGCAATGAAAAAGATGATTCTGGTCACTTCGCCGCCCGGCTGCGGAAAGACAAGGCTTTCCAAACGTCTTGCCTCAGAACTTCCCCATGTCGTCTATCTGGATAAAGACACCCTGATCCCCCTCTCAAAACAGATCTTTGCCGTTGCGGGGCAGCCCTATGACCGCAGCTCGGATTTCTTTGAGAAGAATATCCGCGATTATGAATACGAGGTCATCCTCGCCCTCGGATTTGAGGCGCTGGCCTATGACAACACCGTGCTGATCAACGCACCGTTCAGCCGTGAGGTGCGGGATGCCGCCTATATGAAGGGCCTGCGGGACAAGCTGGCCGCGCAGGGGGCAAAGCTGGTGGTCATCTGGATCGTCACCGATCCCGAAGTCTGCCATCAGAGGATGATCAAACGCAATTCCGACCGCGATACCTGGAAGCTGACCCATTGGGACGAATACATTGCAGGGGTTGATTTCAGCATCCCGACCACCCTCGGCGACCCCGCGACCAGCGAAAATCTGCTGCTCTATTACAACTCCACCGATGAGATGGCGGAGGCTTCTCTGGCGCGGATCCTGCCTCTTTTGCAGGAAGATCAATAAATTACTGATCTAAAAAAGAAGAGCGAGCCCATTCCTCATTTTGGTGATGGGCTCGCTCTTTTTTTGATTATTTGCTTTTAAAAGCAGCTTTGGCCTTTTCGCGCGTCTTTCGCAAAACTGTGTTTGTCCTCACTGCGCGCGCTTTTTTTCGCCCCGGCCGCGGCTGCGCTGCGGCAGCCGGCCATAGGTTGCGGTCAGGCGTCGAATCCTCTGTGCCAGCTGAGGCGTCAGCTGCCCCTCGGCAAGGCGCCAGACCCAGTTATTCCCCAATGTGCTGGGGGTGTTGATCCGCGCCGGCGCCCCCAGATGCAGATGGTCCTGCATCGGGATGATGCACAGCTCTGCGACACTCGAAAATGCCGCCCGGATCATCGCATCGGTAAATTCCGATGCCTGCTTTACCCCGAGATACTGCCTTGCAAAGCTGACCTCGGCCAGCGGCGCGGTGTACTGCCAATCCTCGGTGGTGGTGTTGTCGTGGGTGCCGGTGTAAACCACCGTGTTGCGGGGGTAGTTGTGGGGCAGATAGTCGCTGTTGCCCCGCGGGTCAAACGCAAACTGCAGCACCTTCATCCCGGGCAGCCCGCTCTCCGCCAGCAGACGGCGGACCGCCGGCGTGAGCAGTCCGAGATCCTCGGCAATGATGCCGAGGTCGGGCAGCTCTTTCCGGATCGCCCGGATCAGCTCCATCCCCGGCCCCTTGCGCCAGCGCCCCTTGGCCGCGGTTTTCGCGCCGGCGGGGATCGCATAGTAGCTCTCAAATCCGCGGAAGTGGTCGATCCGCACCAGATCGCAGAGGTTCGCGGCCTGACGCAGCCGCTGCAGCCACCACGCATAGCCCTGTGCCCGGTGCTTTTTCCAGTCATACAGCGGGTTTCCCCACAGCTGTCCATCCGCGGAAAAGGCGTCCGGCGGCACCCCTGCCACCTCGGTGGGGCGTCTGCGCTCATCCAGCTGGAACAGCGCACTGTTCGCCCAGAGATCCGCAGAGTCCGGAGAGACGTAGATCGGGAGATCCCCGATAATCCGGATTCCCTTCTGGTTTGCATAGTTTTTCAGCCTCTTCCACTGGCTGTAAAAGAAAAACTGGACCGTTTTCCAGAACCAGACCCGCTTTTGCAGGCGGCGGCGGGCAGCTTGCATCGCCCTCTCCTCCCGCATCCGCAGGCCGCGCGGCCATCTCTGCAGGCTCTGCTGCCCGCGCTCCTCCTTGATTGCCATGAAGAGGGCGTAATCCTCCAGCCAATCGGCATTCTCTGCAAAGAAATCTGCCAGCTCCGGCATCTCGGGATCCACCCGATCCACCGCTGCGGCGAGGATGGCAAACCGCCGCTCAAACAGCGCGCCGTAATCCACCCGCTGGGGATCCCGCAGGTCGCGCGCCGAGGCGAGCTCCGCCTCGGTCAGCAGCCCCTCTGCCGCGAGCTGGGGCAGGTCAATGAAATAGGGGTTTCCGGCAAAGGCCGAAAAGCTCTGATAGGGGCTGTCCCCATACCCCGTGGGGCCAAGCGGCAAAACCTGCCAATATTGCTGCCCCGCTGCCTGTAAAAAATCGACAAAGGCAAAGGCCGCGCTGCCGATGCTGCCGATCCCATAGGGCGAGGGCAGACTGCTCACCGGCAGAAGAATCCCGCTGCTGCGCATAGACATTCCTCCCGATGCGGGCCTGTTTGCGGCGATGCCGCATCCCCCGCATCCCTTTCATTTTGGCGCAACCGGTGCGGGATGTCAATCCCCCCATTTCCCGCAGATTCTCCTTTTTTCTCCTGCGGTCCTCTCAAGCCTTTTGCCCCGCATCCTTCCCGCATCCTTTTTGATCAGAACAGAAAGGTTCCGCTGCAGATCTTCTGTGCGCCGCCGGACAGCAGCAGATTCCCGTCCTCCTCGATCTTGACGGTGAGCGTTCCCCCCTCCGCGATCAGCCGGATCTGCGCGGCATCGCTCCGTTTGCTCAGGCGCGCCGCCGCGGCAGCGGCGCAGCAGCCGGTCCCGCAGGCGAGGGTATGCCCTGCGCCGCGCTCCCAGGTAAAGATGCGAAAGGTGTCCTTTCCCGCCGGAACGGCAATGTCAAAATTAATTCCCTCCGGAAATGCGGGGTGATGCTCTACCGCGCGGCCGATACCGCAGAGCTGTTTTTCTGTGGGACTTTGTTCCCAAAAGACGACTGCATGGGGCACTCCTACCTTCAAGCAGCTGACCCGAAGACTGAGGCCCGACACATTCAGCGGGCTGTCGATGATCCTGCTGCCGGGAAGCAGCGCCGGGATCTCGTAGGGCAGCAGTTCCGGACGACCGATCTCCACCTGTGCGCCGCAGATCGCCCCGGCTGCATCCCGCAGCAGCTCGACCGCTTTCGCGCCGGCATCCGTCTGCACGACGAACCGGTCCTCTTCCACCAGTTGCTGCTCTGAGGCATATCTTGCAAAGCAGCGCAGCCCATTGCCGCAGACCGCTGCCGGGCTTCCATCCGCATTGCAGTACCGCATCTGTATCCCGTCTCTCTTGCAAGACGCCACCATCAGCCCATCCGCGCCGGCGCCAAACCGCCGGTCACAGATTTTTCTGGCCAAATCTCCGATCTCAGAGCCGAGCGCTCGCGGCAGGTCCTCTTCCCGAACCAGAATAAAGTCGTTGCCCGCCCCCTGCATCTTTGTAAAGCTGATCTCACCCATGCTTTTCTATCCTCCCCATCTTCTCACTCCCATCAGGATATGACGAAAGGCGGACAAAAAGAACCGAGGGGATCCTGCTCTGTGAGAAAAGAGCGTCACCGCGGTCTGCCGCGCTGCGGGTCTTCATTTTTTCTCTTATCTTTTCAACATCCTTTGCACAACGGCGGATTTTGTGCTATGCTATGTGGGTTGTTGTTCGGTGACGGACCTGTCCTTTCGAGCAGCAATGACCCAAGCCAAAAAGAGGTGATTCCATTGACCGTACCAAGCGATCCTTTTATCCTGCTGAGCTATATCAATACCCAGCTGCGGGATTTTTGCAGCAACCTAACGGATCTGTGCCGCACACTGGAGCTCGATCAGAACCAGCTGGTCAACAAACTGGCTGACATCGGCTATCTGTATGATCCCAAGCGGAATCAATTCGTCTGATTTTCCCCTGCGGGCGGGCAGCTGTTTTTTCGGCTGTCCGCCCCATTTTTTGCTCTTTTTTGCAATTTGCCCGCGCAGGGGAACGACAACGCATTTTTCTCCTTTTTGCGGGGTAACATCCGGCCTTTGTGCGGAATATCATGGTTCAGCCGGGCAAATAGAGCTTTTTGCGCCGCCCGGCCATGGGGCGGCAGCCGTCCCCATCTTCAAGGGAGGGTGATAAGATTGGAGCAAGGGCAAAAGCTGGATTTTTTGCTGGGCGCAATGTCCCCCTGCGGGTTTGTCGGTTACTTTGACCAGATGTTGGCGCCCCGCGGTGAATGGAACAGCCTGTTGATCAAGGCAGGGCCGGGATGCGGAAAGTCCACCATGATGACAAAGATCGCGGATGCGCTGGTATCACAGGGCGAGACAGTGGAGCTGATCCACTGCTCCTCCGACCCCGATTCGCTCGATGGGGTGTTCTGCGCCGCAAGGAAGTTCAGCATTGTGGACGCAACGGCACCCCACACGCTGGAGCCGCGCTATCCCGTTGCCGGGGAGACTATTATCTCACTCTACGACAATCTGGACCAAGAAAAGCTGCGCTCGTCCAGAAAAGAGGTGGGAGAACTATTTGACCGCTGCTCTGTTCTGCAGGAGCGCGCCTGCCGCTACATCACCGCCGCGGGCAGCCTTGTCGACGACAGTTACAAGTTATCCGTCGCAGGGGCCGATCTCGGCGCGGCACGCAGCTTTGCCGCGCGGTTGGCGCTCAAGTATTTTCCCTCCGGGCAGAGGGATCCCGACGGCGGCGAGGAACTGCGGATGCTCTCGGCCAACACGCTGGCCGGTCCGATCTGCTATACCGACACCATCTCTAAGGTTGCGGATCAGATCATTATCCTGATGGATCCGTGGGGCGCGGTGAGCAGCGCCATGCTGCGCATCCTGCGGGAGAAGGCTCTCGCGCGGGGGCTACGCACCATCACCTGTTACTGTCCGATGGCCCCGCATGACAAGATTGATCATCTGCTGCTGCCCTCCGCGAGGGTGGCCTTTGTCACCGACAACCAGTATCACCCCCTCGCCTTTGAGGGGGCGCGCCGGATCCACTGTGACCGGTTCTGTGACAAATCCCAGCTGCGCGCCCATCGCGGCCGGCTGCGGTTCAACCGCAAAGCCGCCGCCGATCTTCTGGAACAGGCAACACGGCTGCAGGCACAGGCAAAACAGCACCACGATCAGCTGGAGACCTATTATAAAGCGGCCGCGGACTTTGAGGGAATTGACCGACGCACCGAAGAGATCCTGCGCCGGTATTGCTGAGGAACGCCCCGCCTCCTGTGAGGAATACCGGCGGAGAGCGGTTTTTTCTCTTCCGCCGGTAAGAAAGGACGCTCCAGTATGCCCGATCTTTGAAATCGAGCTCTCATCCGCTAAGGATGCGGGCTCTTTTTTCGGGTCAAAAACACCTGTGCTGCTCTGTGCCGCACCGGGTCATATTGCTCTTTTCCCCTCAAATTGTTATACTGAAAAAAAAGATGATCCCATTGCAAAGGAGTTTGCGCTATGTCCATTATCCATCTGACCGATCTGCACACCCACTACGACGAGACCGTCTACGAGGGCCATCGCCGCGAAACCCTGCTCACCCAGCAGAAAAACGGCGTCTGCGCAATCGTGAATTCCGGCTCGGACGTTCCCTCCTCCCAGCGCTCGGTTGCGCTGGCCGCGGAGTATGATTTTGTCTGGGCTTCGGTCGGTGTCTTCCCGCTCTCTGCCTACACCGTTCCGGAGGGGTGGCTCGCCGAGATCGAATCGCTGGCAAAGCAGCCGCGGGTCGTCGCGATCGGGGAGATCGGTCTGGACTACCGGCTGCCGGACACCGACGCCGAAAAGCAAAAAGCCGTCTTTCACCCGCAGCTCCAGCTGGCCCGCCGCCTCGGCCTGCCGGTGGTAATTCACGACTGCCTCGCGGATGAGGACGTGCTGCAGGCTCTGCGGGATTGCCCGGTCCCCGCGATGATTCATCGCTTTTTCAGCGGGCTGAAGTATGGGCGGCAGTTCGTTGAGATGGGGGTCTCGCTCGGGATCGGGCCGGCCATCACCTATCCCGATGCCGGGGAGCTGATCGCGCTGGTGAAGGAGATGCCGATCGAGCTGCTGCTGCTCGAGACCGACTGTCCGTTCCTGCCCACCCAGCGGTATGAGGGGAAGCCCGCAACCTCGGACATGCTGGACGAGGTGGTGGAGATCATCGCCCGCACCCGCGGCGACATCACCCCGCAGGAGGTCGCCGAGGTCGCAAAGCAGAACGCCGAGCGGTTCCTCTCGGTTCAGTTCTGATTTTTTCTTCCGGCTCTTTCCCGCTCTGTAAGGAGGTGCCCTGATGAAACATCAAAAACGCAGTCTGTTCTGTCTTTTCTGCCTTTTTCTCTTTCTCACCGCCCTCTGTACCGTCTCTGCGGACATCGGCCCGAAAGATCAGCTGACCGTCTATCTGACCAATCCCCCGCAGGAGACCTACTATCTGGATCTGCTCTGGCAGCCGGACACAGCGGGCAGCTTCTCCAACCTCAGCGAGGAGGAGCTCGCCGAGCTGGATCCCGCGCTCCTCTCCCGGCTGGAGAGCGGGACGCCCGAAGGCTGGGCCCCCGCAATGGTGTGCGGCACCCCGCTGCCGATGTGGGGGGATCTTGTCGGCCATCCGCAGGGCGACCAGCGGGTCCATGTCTTCGGTTATGTCGGACTGCCGCAGGTTTGCAGGATTCTGCTTGTGACCGAGAGCGGCCGTCAGATTCTCACCGGCCCGATCGAGCGCAAGGTATTGCAGAGCAGCGTGACCCTCGACTGCGCCAGCGGCCGGCTGTACCAGTCCTCACCGGCGGTGGCGCTGGGGATCTCCTTTCTCGCAACCCTGCTGCCCACCCTGCTGATTGAGGGGCTGTTGCTGCTGCTTTTCGGCTTCTCGCTGCGCCAGAACTGGAAGGTCTTTGTGCTGGCAAACCTCGTCACCCAGATCGCGCTGACCCTGATTGTTCACACGATCCTACTGGTCAGCGGCACCGTTTCGGCCCACATGGTTCGCTTTCCGACCGAGCTGGCGATTCTGGTGGCAGAGACGATCTTTTACCGGCGGTTCCTCACCGGACAGAGTCGCGGGCGCCGGACCGGCTATGGCATCTGTGCCAATCTGGTCAGCTGGATCGTTGGTTTCTTCTCGCTGGGAACCCTGTTTGAGCTGATGCGCTCCCTCTGCTGAGCGGTCATCCGTCGGGCCGGTTGCCGGCGACCTGCCGCAAACAGGCATTTGAGATATTATTCTTTCGTCTTACCAATCAAAAACGGCCCTCGCATCTTTCCCGATGCGGGGCCGTTTTTTGGTTGCTGTTTTCGGGAGAAAAGGCTCATCCCCTGTTTTCAATGCTGCCCACCCGCTTGATCTCGATTGCGATAGTGCCATCCGGCTCATGGACAAATTCCAGATAGTCGGTGTTCTCGGCGTAGTCGAGCGGGAAGGTGATCTCAATC
>CALXIJ010000148.1 GCA_944388335.1 uncultured Pygmaiobacter sp. | reverse complement strand
TCTTTTCAAACTCAATAAATGGGGATTTGACGAGTGCTATCAATCTGCTATCAAATGGGGAATTTGAAAATCAAAAAGTCAGTGTTTTCAAGGGTTTTCTGCCCCTCATATCCACTTTTTGCTTATTGGAACTCAATGAGATCATGGGGCTGTGCGACAGAATACTGGTGATCCGAAAGGGCGAAATTGTAAAGGAATTCCATCATGAGGAATTCAAGAAAGAAGAATTGCTTGAAGCGTGCATGGGGAGGGGAAACGGCGATGAACATTAAAAAAATTACCGGAAAATCTATTTTGAAGCTGTTTTTGAACTACGGTATTTATCTGTTGCTTGCAGCGGTCTGTCTGATTCTGTCGCTCACAACCGATTCCTTTTTGACCTGGTCGAATATCGTCAACGTGTTGCTTCAGACCTCCATCATCGCCATCCTTGCAATCGGCGTGACCTTTGTGTTGATTACAGGCGGCAACGATCTCTCGATGGGCGCGGTCATGGCGGTCTCCAGCGCCGCGGGCATTGGGCTGATCAAGCTGTACAACTGGCTCTGGTGGGCAGGCATGCTGGTAATCATCGCGGTTTCGATGATGTTCGGCGTGATCAACGGAACGATCGTCGCCTACATCAAGGTGCCGGCGTTCCTGGCAACCCTCTCCACCCAGTTCATTGCGCGGGGCCTTTCCCTGGTGCTCTCGGGCGGATCTTCGTGGTTCGGACTTCCCGCAGCGTTTGTCTTTATCGCCTCCAGCAGCTTTATGGGCATCCCCTTTATCATCCTGTCGGTCATCGTGCTGTACATCTTCTTCTACATCCGGCTGAGTCGCACAATTTTCGGCCGGCGGGTCTACGCGGTGGGAAGCAACCGGGAGTCCGCGTGGGTATCCGGCATCAACGTGCCCAAGACGATCCTGCTGTCCTATATCCAATGCGGATTCTTAGTCGGCATTGCCAGCATCCTTCAGGTGGCGCGGATGAACTCGTTCTGGGCTGCGATGGGCGACGGCATTGAGTTTCAGGCCATCGCGGGCGCCATCATCGGCGGCACAAGCATGAGCGGCGGCGTGGGCAAGCTGACCGGCACCTTTGCGGGTGTTATCCTGATGGGTATTATCAACAATGCGCTGAACCTGTACGGTGTGGATGCGAACTGGCAGGAGGCTGCGCGTGGATTCGTCATCATGTTTGCGGTTATTGTGGACGCGCTGCGTAATCGCTATAACACGGCGGACTAAAAAGGAATTCGGCCGAATGTGGCCATAATAAATTCAGGAGGGAATACAATGAAAAGGTTATTGACATTCTTCATGGCGGCAGCTCTTGTTCTTTCGCTGGTCGGCTGCGGCGGATCGGGTTCCTCTGCGGCAGGCGGTTCCTCTGCGGCAGGCGGTGAGTCCCAGACGGGCGACTCGGCCGCGACCGAAAGCGGGCTGGTCTTTGGCGTCTCGATGCCCCAGCTGGACAATGACGGTTTCAAAGCGAATCTGATCGGTATCGAGCAGTTTGCAGAGGAGAACGGCATTGAGCTGGTGGTCACCGACGCAAAGGCGACCGCGGATACCCAGATGCAGCAGATCGAGGACCTCATCACCAAGAAAGTCGACGCGATCGTCATGTGCCCGGTCGATTCCGGCGCTGCGGCGGCTGCCGTGCAGAAGGCGGTCGACGCGAACATCCCTGTGATCTCCTTTGACCGAAATGTCGAGGGCGACCTGCTGACCGGCCTGGCCGAATCCGACAACGTGGCGCACGGCGCCGCTGCGGCCGACCTGATGGCGGAGGTCGCGGAGAAGTCGGGCATTGCCGTAGAAGATCTGATCGCGCTGGAGCTGCTCGGCACCCAGTCCGCCACCGCGGGCCTGGAGCGGCATCAGGGCTTCTCGGATCGCGCGAAGGAGCTAGGCATCAACATCGTCGCCTCTCTTCCCACCGAGTTCAAGAACGACAACGCTTACAATGCGGTTCTCGACGCGTTCCAGACGCACCCGGACATCAACGCGATCTTTGTTCCCAGCGACAATGCCTGTTACAGCGGCGTAGAGGCGGCGCTGACCCAGCTGGGCAAGCTGAAACCGGTCGGCGACGATGGCCACATCCTGATCACCTCGGTGGACGGCGGACGCAACCAGTATATTGACGCGATCGCGGCGCAGTCCAAGCTGGTCATGAGCGAAGAGGCCATGAAGCTCGCGCTTCAGGCGGCCAAGGGCGAGGAGATCGCCGAGCCGGTCGTCCGGATTCAGCCCACCACCGTCACCATCGACAATGTCGAGGACGAGACCCTTTGGGCAAACGCGATCAACAAATAAGTGAATTTTTATGGGATATGTGGGGCGTCTTGCTCCACATATTTCAAGAAAGGACAAAAAAATGAGAAACAAATATGCAGTAATTACTGGATTTATGGGACATATTCAGGACCGGTTTGCGACCTATGGCGTGCCCAGAGACTTTGAAGAGATGGTCCGGGCTGCTTCGACGGTCAAGGGCTGCTCCGGCCTGGAGGTCGTATACCCCCAGCAGGTACAGGATCCGGTCAAGGCAAAGCAGATTCTGGATAACTATGGCATGGGCGTCGCGGCGATGAACGTGAATGTCAAGGGCGAACCCAAATGGGCCTATGGCTCGATCAACAGCCCGGACCCGAAGATCCGCGCCGAGGCGGTCAAGTACATGAAAACCGGTCTGGATTACGCGGCCGAGCTCGGCTGCGGCAAGGTCACCATCGCCTTTTTGAACGACGGTGCGGATTACCCGTTTGAGCTGGATTTCATCCGCGCTTTCAACGACGCGGTGGAGTGTGTGCGTGAGGCTGCCGCAGACCGCCCGGATGTAAAGCTCAGCCTGGAGTACAAGCTCTCCGAGCCCCGGATTCACGGCCTGCTGGGCAACGCGGGCAAGATGGCCTACCTGTGTGAAAAGGTCGGTCTGGACAATGTGGGCGTCACGCTGGATACCGACCATGCGCTGCAGGCGCTGGAGGTGATGAGCGATTCGCTGGCGTTCCTGGGCACGACCGGGCGGCTGTTCCATGTTCATGTCAATGACAACTACCGCAACTGGGACTGGGATATGGTCCCCGGCACCGTAAACTTCTGGGAGTTTGTCGAGTTCTGCATCTACCTCAAGAAGCTCGGTTATTCCGAATGGATCACCGCCGACGTCTTCCCCCAGCGGCATGACGCGGTTCGGATCATGGAGAAAACCTTTGAGTGGATGGACTACATGTTTGATCTGGCAGATGCGGTGATTGCCGACGGCAAGCTGTTCGATATGATGAACAACGGCTGCGACGCGTTTGAGACGATGGACTATGTCCGCGGCTTCTTGCGCTGAAAGGATTGCTGATTGTTATGGAAAAGTATACGCAGATTCGGGTTGAGAATCTTCAGGGTGTGCGGCACATCCGGATCGAGCGGCCGCAGGTGAACAACAAGCTCAGCATCCAATGCATGAACGAGATAGAGCGGGCCATCCGCGAGGCGCAGAGCATGGAGGACAACCGGGCGATTGTGCTGTCCGGGGGCGAGGAGTGGTTCTGCGCCGGCGGTGAACTGGGAGATTTCCGCAAGAAGAGTATTCTGGAGATCAAGGAGTTCGGCACCGCCTTCATCAATCTGCACCTTGCAATGCGGACTTCACCCCGCCCGATCATTGCGGCGGTGGAGGGAAAGGCGTTCGGCGGCGGGTGCAGGCACGGCGGTGCGCATTTTTGCAGACGCAACCTACGATGGAAAAGTTGCAAAGAGGAATCCGATCTGGCTGGATGAAATCGCACAGGAGGGTCACTTCCTTTTGAATGCTGTTCAAAAAGGCGCTTTTCAAAGTATGAGTTATTTTGAACACTTCGATGCAAAAGAGCTGGAATCTTCCATGGAGAAGCGCTGGCAGGAACTGCGGCAGTACGGCCTTTACCCGGTGGTGTGGGCGCCGAATCTTGTCCGCACCCATTGCAGCCGAGAAGAAATCCGTGGAATCGTCCGGGTACCGGTGGAAAAATCCGCGGCGCAGGCTTTTCAAGGTTTGAGCAAAGAGAAGTGGAACACACTCTGGAAAATTCTACTGAGGGCCTTTCTCTTCTTTTTGCAGGACCTGCCCAATCGGGAATTTTTGGAGAACAGCCTTCGCTCGGAATATTACAGCGGTTGGCGTCGGAATTTGGACATTTCGGGCGCGGATGCATTAAAAGACTGGCCGCAGTACGGCAGTCTGGTCTTTGCCATGGATCGGTTCCTGCGCTGGAGCATGGAGATAAGCGCAATCGATGAAACGATCCGCCGCGAAATGCTGGAGCGGATGCTTGGCGAGCTCCCTAGTTGTGCCTGCTTTTTGGATGAGCGGTAACTAGATCGTTTGCACCGCTACTTCGACCCGGTGTTCCGCGGCGAAAATCCCGGCGGTAGAAAAGGGACACCGCCGTATAAATTCTGGCTTGGCCAGGACCGCAATACGAAAGAGCCGTTTCTATATGTGGAAATGAACCGGTGGCTGGATCACTACCGCGCCGTGACCAGAAGTACGGCCTCTGCCACGGAGATCCACAAGGCACTAAAGCCCTACTTGATGCGGCGGCCGGATCAATCTGGTCTCGGGATGCCCAGGGTATACCATGACCCCAAGACGGGCAAAGGAGAAAAAATTTACACCCTGTGCATTTGGAAAAATAAATTCTACACAGGGTGTAATCGCTAAAAGAGCTCCTGCCGGAACTATCAAATCGGAGGCTCCTATTTTCTGAAACTAAAAAATCATACCTTTGATCAGCTGTGGACAGACTATTTGTATCCTCTGCTTAAGGAATATATTCAAGGGATGTATGATGAAGAATCGATTATGAAGAGATTTGCGCAGGCATATGGGTACAGCAAAAGAGTCAAAGAGGATGAAAATGAAACTGCTGAGAATTAAGGATAATTCCATATTGCCTAAAAGTGACTTTTCTTGTGTCCAAAGTGTTGTAGGTAAGATTGCGGATAAAACATTAAGCGGATTAGAAAAAGAAGGGATTTTTATTTTCCCTGAAATGGTTCGTGACTCTTTGGATATTGAGGAGGATCAAATGATCCTTCAGAGCCATAACGGCTTCTATCGTACTAGCAATGTGATGGGGTTTGTTGGATATGGAAATGAGCAGCTGGTGATAGATTCCAGATTTTCATTTGGTGAGAAAGACTATTTCTTCTATTACTTGCTTGAGAAAGTAATGGGGTTCCCCAATATTGTTGATATGAGTATTAATGCTGATAGGGAGAGCCTATTATTAGATTTGATGGTTTTCTTATTTCCGCGCTATCTCAAAGAGGCCTTAAGAAAGGGACCATTTAAAACTTATATCTGGAGACAATATAATGATAGTAGTGTTAAAGGGAGCATCGACATATCTCGGCATATCGTAGAAAACACTCCATTTGTAGGTGATGTGGCATATAATCAGCGGGAGTATTCGTATGATAATGATCTTACAGAACTTGTACGGCACACAATAGAATTTATTCGGAGAAAAGAATATGGAAAGTCATTGCTGGCATCGGTTAAAGAGGAGATAGCACTTATAGTAAATGCAACTCCTACATATGAAGCTAGTCACAAGCAAAAGATTGTGTTTTCAAATTTAAAAAAAACCGTGAGACATGCATATTATCGAGAATATCGAAATCTGCAGATCTTATGTCTTTTGATTTTGCGACATCAAAAACATCAAATTAGTTCTGGTTCGCGGCAGATATATGGCTTGTTGTTTGATGGTGCATGGTTATGGGAGGAGTATATTTATCTTCTTGTGACAGATCTTTTTTACCATTCCATGAATAAAGCGGGAATAGGAGGACAAAGGCTATTCTCAAAAAATAGGGGGTTGATTTATCCGGACTTTATCAGCCGGAGTGAGGAAAATAGGGTGATTGCTGATGCAAAATATAAACCGGTTGAAAATATACGGAATAAGGACTACTTACAGGTTTTGGCCTATATGCTTAGATTTAGTGCACAAAAGGGATTCTATTTCTACCCCAGTAATAAAGATGGAGAACAAGAACATCAGTTATGGGTGAATAAAGGCTCTACTTATGAAGAAAATGTAGAACCGAGAGATGATTTATGCCTTGTGAAGCATGGGTTAAACATTCCGGAGTGTAATGGAAGCTATAAGGAATTTAGCTTTGAAATGGAAAAAGCTGAGAAAAGTTTTAAGTCAAAGCTATATGCTTATATAAACGAATGAGTATAATAATGGCTTCCATAAAATATTTTGTTATTGGAGAAAAATGCCATGGTCAGAGTGATAAAAGGCGAAAATGATTTATCCACTTTATTCCCTGCTTTATCAAAAGAATGGCATCCAACAGAAAATGGAGAGTTAAAACCGCAGGATGTTATATCAGGATCAGGTAAAAAAATCTGGTGGCTATGTCCAGAAGGACATACTTATCTGATGGCAGTTAATCAACGAGCTAAAAGGGGATATGGATGTCCATATTGCTCGGGTCATCGGGTGCTTAAAGGAACAAATGACCTAGCAACAATATATCCCAATTTGGCGAAAGAGTGGAATTATGAGAAAAATGGAGAATTGACGCCGTACGATGTAACAACAGGCAGCAGTAAAAAGGTGTGGTGGATTTGTGCAAAAGGACATACCTATGCACAGCTTATTATCAAGCGAACTAAAAGGGGATATTCTTGTCCATACTGCTCTGGTCACAAAGCATTGAAGGGCTTTAATGACCTTGCAACTATAAATCCGCGTTTAGCAAAAGCTGTCCTGCAATTTTTTGCAGGACAGCTTTTTTAGCTTTTTAAAAAATAATTACATCAAATAGATCCCATACAACTTCTGAAGGTAATTGATCCGGTCCCGCATAGCGGTGACCTGTCCGCCCAACGCGCTTTTTTGCACCGCATAGTTTGTAAATTCCTGATAGGCCTGTTGTACCTCAGGACGATCGGATAGCGCACTCCATTCGGTATTCATCGCATCGACCTCTGCGCTCTTTTGCGCTGCCAGTTGGGTATAAGAATCGGCCTCGGCCTGTGCCTGCGCCTGTGCCTCCAGATTGGGAGGATCTTCTGCTCCATAGGCATCTGCGCGTGCCTGCGCTTCTGCTGCGGCATCCCGCGCTAACGAGGCTTCGTGAAGTGCCAGGTCTCTCCGGGCCTCAATCTCTTTCAGCTGATAACCGTAAAGCGCCTGGTATCGCTCATAGCTTTCCGCGTGCAGCTGACCGAGCCGCTCATATTCGCTGTTAAGGGCGTTGTACTCCGCAATCGCCGCGCGGATCTCTTCCTCCTGCGGGCTTGGGGTGCTGGAGGATGTTGAAGAAGAACTGCTCGACGGCTTTGAAGAAGAACTGTCAGGTTTAGAAGAAGAACTGCTCGACGGTTTCGAAGAAGAGCTGCTTGACGGTTTTGAAGAAGAACTGCTCGACGGTTTGCTCGACGAGCTGCCTGTTCCGCTTGAGGAGGGTGAGCTCGCGCCGCTCTGATCCCCGGCATCGGTACTCGGTCCGGCATTGGAGGATGGGGCAGAGGAGCTGTTTTGGTCCGAGTTTCCAGTGTCATCGGCACTATGGCCCCATCCCAACAGCTTTTCCAGCCAGCTGGATTTGGAGGAATTGGAGCTGGTATCCACGGCAGATGAACTGTTTTCGGCATCCGGCACAGCGGACGAGCCGGTAAAAGACTCTGCAAGGGAACTGCCAAGCAGCAGATCCTCGGCTGAAGGCTGCCGGAAAAGGGAGAATACGCACAGAATGCAGCAGACACACAAACCTGCCGCGCCAGCGCCCGCAAGTAACACCCGCTTGGTGCGAACGGGCATCTGCCAGCCAAAAACGCGCAGCGGCATCGCCGCCCGCCAGACTGCGCCTGCTGTCTGGTAGCGCGCCTTGGGGTCGATACGGGTGCACTTGAGAATGATCCGGCGCAGCGGACCGCGGCACAGCCTTTGTGAGGGATGGTACCCGGTTGCCAGAACATTCAGGGTCACGCCGAGTGCAAAGAGATCGGCCCGGTGGTCAGTCTGCACAATGCCAAACTGCTCGGGTGCGGCAAACCCGGTCGTCCCGAGAGTATAGGTGTCCTTTTCGACATGGTTTTTATAGATGCGCGCCGCGTCGAGGTCAAGCAGATAGATGCTGCCGTCCTCGCCTCGCAGAAGGTGGTCGGGCTTGATGTCCCGGTGTACCACCCCGAGCGCATGCAGCGCCGAAAGAGCCGCACAAAGCTGTTGCAGGACCTGCAGGATCTCCGCCGTTGAAAGCACCCCGCTGAGCGTTTTGCCCTCGATAAACTCCTCCAGCACATAATAACCGCTTTCCCGCTGTTCTGCTGCCAGAATCCGCGGAATGTGCTCGAGGGTTTTCCCCGCGAGCAGGTCATATACTGCAGACAGCTGTCCCGGGTAGTTGCGCAGCAGAACCCGGGTGCCGTCTGCCTTGTTTTGCAGCAGCACAAGTTCCTTTTCCGCTGTCTGTTTGATCACCCGCACAACTGCATAGCTTTGCTTGATTTCAGAGGGAAGTCCCTGCCACTGTTCCATGATTTCACCCTTTGTCAGACAAGCGTTTCCATCTCGTTCTCATAAAGCAGCGTGTTGACATCCAGCGGGGTCATCCGGTGCAGCAGTCCATAGATGATCACCGCATCGCGCTGCCGGCGGGGATAGAGCCGAGCATATCCCTGCTGCTTGAGCAGGGTGTCGGTCTCCTGAAAGCTGAGCTGCATGCCAAGTGCAATGGCAAGCAGCTTGTCGCGTGAGGGTGTTTTTGTTCCCGCGAAGATCTGCTGTCCGTAAATGGTGTTGAGCATCGAGCTGCGGATCGCCTGAGACCGGGTCAGGCCCTTTTGAACAAGCAGATCCGCCAATGCGTCGCACAGCGGCCGTGAAATAAAATTCGATGTATTCTGTTTCAGTACGACATCCAATGTTTTGCGCTCGCCCAGGGCGTTGAGCAGGTTTTGTGTGCAAGGCCCCAACATTCCGTATGCACTCCCCCATAGATTTCTAATTCCAATTATATCAAAATCCATCAAAAATGCAATTATGCTGGCAGCTTAACAAAACAAGTGATGAAAATGACAGCATTTGGGGGAAGTTATCCAATTTAGGGCGATTGCAGCGTACTCAAAAAAGCGGCAAGTGCTTTGCGCTGCTGAGGAGTCAATTTGTAAAACTGTTCAAAAAGGGGATCCTCCCGCAGGCTGGAAAGGGTGTCGTCATCAAAAAAATCCCGTAGGGAAATATCCAGTGCCCAACAGAGTTCCGAGAGTGTTTCAACCGTTGGATTTTTTTGCCCAAGTTCGATAGCCCTTAAATAGCTTTGAGAGATTCCGGCCATATTTGCCAGCCTGTTGACTGTGTAGCCCTTTTGCTCACGAAAAAATTTAATTCGAGCGGCAATATCCATATGCACCATCCTTATTTTTTTAAGAATAGCATTTGTGCTGTAAAGATATTATTTATATAGATATTGCATTTTACATTTATAGATATTATTATTACAGATAAGGGATTTGTTTGTATTAAAAGGAGGAGCAAGAATGTATTGCAGCAAGTGCGGCGCTCAGCTGGATGACGACAGTATTTTCTGCCCGAATTGTGGAACGTCTTGTACATCAGCAGAACCGACAGAGCTTTTTTCAGTCGGTGTCAAAACAGAAGAAAAAGTCGTGCAGGAATCACCGGTAAACAAAGTGTCTGCTACATCGGCAGCCTCTTCGGCATCCTATTATGCCGAAGAGTTTGCCAAAATCGCCGCCGGGCAGAAGCCGAAGTTCAACTGGGCGGCATTTTTTCTCGGACCCTATCACCAGCTGTATCACGGTAGTGTAAAGCTGTTCAAAAAGACATTTTTGCCTTACATGATCGCAACGGTCGTGCTGATGGTGCTGGGAGAGATTAGTGTACTGGTTACGCTGGCTACTTTTAGCATAGGGGCTCTCGTATCGACAATCATTGCAGCATTGCTGTACCTTGTGATGTCTGTCTGGGCGCTCATCCTTTTTATTTCCAACGGTAAAAAATACAACCAAAGACTATATGAGCAGGTAGAAGGGCGTGCTGAAGATATTCCGGCACAGAAAAAAACAGCCCTGCTGACATTTGGAACTTATACTGGGATAATTATTCTTATTGCGATATTGATTTCTGTCATCGGCAGTAAGATGGTGACAAATGCCTGGATGAGTGATCTGCCGATGGACAATGGGGATGTTCAGACGGATTCCTCTTATTTTATAGAAAACGACGATAATAGCACCGACGGCAGCGGAAATGAAGTTGGCAACGATTCCCCCTGGCTGCTGGCTGAGGACGAGAACTTTTGGGAAGGCGCATGGCAGAATACGACTACGGGGCAAGTAACAACATTCGCACGCTTTGCCGGCGGCATTGCTTATTTCGATGATGGGCACATTGATGAAAATGGGAACTATGTCGTTTATATTATGTCTCCGGGTGAAATCGAAGACGAAATAGAGGCGCAGCTGCTTGTCTCGTCCGATGGGAAAAGCCTAATGTATTATATCCCCAGCAATATTGGAGGGATGATTGCATCAGATGAGTTTGAGCGCCCAACAGCCGCCCAAGATGGATCTCTCCCTTCAGAGTTATGGGGGAATTACAGCTATTCCAGCGGTCCGGAACGGGACGACGCGCTTACTGTAGACGCGTTTCGTATAAACGATAATCCTTATTTTAATGGCCACCAGGAAAGTGATGTGTGGGTTGTTGAAACAGGAAACGGAATAGAGGGCTGGAGCGAAAGGCTCACACTGCTGCCCGATGGTCGACTTTCCATTCAAGATGATTATGCAACAGAGCCTACTTATTATGTGCGGGTGTCTGCTTTGGGGCAGAGCGCAGGGAAAGAATCGGCACCAGAAAAGTCATCAATCGATCTTTCTCAGCTTCCGCAAATCCCATTTGAAGACACTAATTTCTATTCTGTGTGCTTTTGGACAGGCGGATATACAGGAGACGGGTTTGACGGCGTGGCACTGCAGGGGGACAGCTCCGTGACAATTGGTACACTGTTCTCCACATTTTTTGACTCGTATTTCTGGGATGACAGTTATAGTATTCAGCAGCAGACGGAAGTAACGATTTATGACGCTGTTTGCCGGATGGACGGCAATGAGATTCGGCTGCGTTTTTCTCCGCGATACACAGGGGATATTCAAATCAATCAGGGGTCTATCTATAAAACGGACGGTACGATCCAATCACTATCGCAGTATGACATTGCTTGTTTGATGTATGCATTGAATACTGAATATCATCAACGGAATGGAACCCAACCATATTCTTTGGCTCGAACGCTTTGTGGTACATGGCTTAGTACCGATGGACAAACGGAACTAACAATTGACGGTGAATTCTACGGCGGTGATAGATATAAAGTTTACTTAATCTCGCAAAGCACTAACGAACTGTATATTGGAATTACACGAAAAGACGGAACGGTTGATGACCGCTGGATCGAGATCATGGGGGACTCAATGACGGTTTACGATATAGCTCCAATGACAATGAATGAAAAAGGGAATCCTATCGGCACATTCAACCGCGTAGCGTAAGGGAACACGAGCGGCCAAAAGAAAACCATTCTCACAGAGCGCAGCAGATATCTGCATCCTCTGAGAAATCATGTTGGAGGGAAGAAGATGTTTTGTAAATATTGCGGCAAAGAATTGAACGAAGGAAGCGCTTTCTGCAAATACTGCGGACAAGCGCAGAAAACAGCATCTTTTGTACAGCCTGTTCCCAAAACTGCGAAACAGGAGTATGCAGAACCGGCAGAACTGCAGAATACCGTACAAAGTCTTGTCATAGACGCTGTGAAAGATCCTGCTCAAAATGTTGTGCAGAAGGCCCGTCGACCTCTTTCAAAGGGGGAATTTTTTCGGTGCCTGAAAGCGACCTGCAAACTGCTTTCTTTGGCTGGGTGGGTAAGTCTGGTGGGTGTGACTTTGTCGGCTGTGCTGGCGCTGTTCGTGCTGCTGGATATTATCCTTATGTTGAGTCTGGATGGCTTGCCTGCCTTGCTGATCCTGGTGCTGTTTTCTGCTTGGCTTTACATTTTCGGCGTGCATCAGTTTTGGCATGCAACTGTAATTGAAGAAGGCTTGAATATTACATTGCCGGACGGCAAAGATGATGCTGCTTGGCTTGTATTCATCCGGGATAAATTTGTTTTCGAAGGAGCACAGTTGTCAGAGACGCAGCCGGAAAATGCAGTGGTATATCTCATGAACGGCGCTCAGATATGGCTTACGGCGGAAAACAATACTCTGCACATTGCTGTCAAACACCACAAGCGATTTAATTCGGCCAGAAGCGGTGGCCATTGGGAACTGCAGGAAAGTTTCGACGCCGATAATCTGAAATGCGCGCTCGACTATTTCCTAAAGGGACAGTCGCTTCCGGATTCGTTTGTTCAGGATCAAAAAGCAGCTCACAAGGACAAGGTTGGCAAGGTAAAGAAAGGACTGATTGTTACAACCATTGTTCTTGTATTGCTGATGACACTCGTCTCTCTGTTCGATCAAAGCCCGATTTCATCGCTGAAGGCCACCATCTGGGATCAGTACGATTCCTCCGGCGTAACTCTGGGTGAGGCGTTTGAAAAAAACTTTGAAAACACGTCTTGGGAGCTGTCTGAGCGGGACGGAAATCAGTTTATCCGTTTTACCGGCACCTTCGATGTGGAAGGTTACGGAAGCAATCTGGCAGAAATCATTTTTTCTGTAAAAAAGACAGGCGATTCGTATTTCTTCAGCATCTATTACGCTGAGATCAACGATACTGTTCTGTCAGATTATGAACAGATTGCCCTGATGCAGTACGCATTCGACGGGAATGCTGATGATCTGGTCAGCGCATTCTTTGTATCCTGGCTGTTCGGGTAAGTACTTTGCCGTTCTGAATCAAAAAATTTATAAAAAATAGTGCGCCATTTATTGTGCAAGGAGATAGGGAGAAATCTTGTTCCTGTCATTATTAAAAGCATTAGTTCGGTTGAACTGATGCTTTGTTCCCGCGAGGATATGAATGACAGCATTCCTTCTCCGCCAAATAAACCATCGCAGAAAAAGCGATGGTTTATTTCGTTTATTCCTCCACCCGTACAAAAACACTTGCGGGCTGGCCGCAGCGGGGACAGTGGAAATCATCAGGTAGAGGCCCTTCGTGCAGGTACCCGCAAACGGTGCAGCGCCATTTTTCGACAGGAGCAGCTGCGGCGGGCGCGGGCTCGTTGAAAGAGAGGCTGGAGAGCAACGAATCGGCCAACTCTTTTGCGCAGGCTTCGGTGGCGGAAAGATGCTCTAAAAGCGCGCGGGTATTTCCGCTCTGCGGCAGCATATACCCCGCCTCTCGGCACAGATCCTCCGCCATCAATCGGCAGGAGCGCCTTATCGCTTCGGCAAGCGGCCCGGGAAGCTGAGAGGCCACCAGTTCAGCCTGATTTTTGCTTTGAATCAGAACGCGCAGCGCGTCAATAACCTGATCAGATTTGGGTTGCTGAGGCGGCATCTCCTTTGGAACCATTGAGATGGCGCCGGAGGGACAGGCTGCAGCGCAGCGGCCGCAGCCAATGCATTTTTCGCGGTCGATGATGCTGTTTTCGGTATCAGTAGCGCCGGTAGGGCAGACATAAAGGCAGAGACAATCTTTGGTACAAAGTCGGAGATTTCGCACGGCAAACAGTTCGGCCATCAGACAGCCCTCCCCTCAATTTTTTCAAATTTCCAACTGGGAACCTTGCAAACGGGGCAGATCTCCGGAGGGGTATCCCCGATAAAGACAAAACCACAGATGGTACACAGATAAACGCCGGTGTGTTCCAGCATCCGATCCCCCTCCTTGGCATATCGGGACAGCAGAGATCGCAGCATATTGGTGACCTTCTCGCTCCAAACAAGCGCGCGCAGGGCTCCGCGGTCCTTTTCCGCGCCGCTGATATAATTTGCATAGGGATAGCCCTCTGCAAGATCCTGCTCCACCAACGCTAAAAGAGACGCAAAATCCGCTTCCTTTGCCGGTTTCTCGGCGGCGGCAAACTTCGCGGCAAGCAGGGAAAACTGTTCGGATTCCTTATCCAGATATTGTTTTTCACATCCACGTGCAAGATTTGAACAGATCACGCTCACCTCGATGGCGGAGAGCTCCCGTTCCGGGGTCATTTGTTTGGGGCCTTCATCCTTGAGCGGAATGGCCTGTTCTCCCTTTTCACGAAATGCGGCTTTGGGCGCACCGCAAAGCGGGCAGCTCCAAGTGTCGGGCAGATCCTCCCATTTTGTGCCGGGCAATATCGAGGTACCGGGAACGCCTTTGGATTCCTCATAGAGGTAACCGCAGACGGTACAGACATAGACTTTCATCAAAAATACGCCTCCTTTTTGTATATTATAAATAAAAATAAGTATTATTATAGAATAATTTTTTATTTATTTTACAATATGAGAGGCTGATTTTCAAGGAGCATAGGAGAAAAATTCCAATAAAAAGAGACGGCATCTTCCGCTGAGCAGAGAATACCGTCTTTTTATCTCTTAAATAGTTTTGAGTTTACTCTTTTTTTGAGGGATCCTCCGATACGGAAGAAATTTTTTCCTGCAGACGTTGCAGTGCAAGGGAGAAACGGCGGCTGTGGGCCATAATCAGGAAGAGAAATGTCATAAGAACAGCAGCGGCCACAGTATCTGAAAGAAAGTGCCGGCCGACCACAAGACGGAAAAAACCGCTGACTGCGATATAGAGATAGCAGCAGGAGGTGAGCAGAAGTTCTTTTCCTCTCCAGAAAGCAAAAAGGGAAGGAAGAAGCAGCAATACAAGGATCCCGCAGGCTGCCGCCGTGTGACCGGAGGGAAAACTGGTGCCTCCGTTTCCTCCGGGGAGGTACCACGGACTGAACACGGAGAAATCCCCGCTAGCAGCCATTTCATCAAACCGCGCGCGGTTCCAGAGTATCTTGAGCAGATTGATGACAAGATTGTCGGCGATGCACAGAAGAATTCCGAATTTTGCAACGAGCTCCATTCGGAGCAGAGTCGGCTTATCCCAGCGGCTGGCAAGGCTGATTGCAATCAGTGTTCCGAGGAAGGTCATCACCAATGCAGCAAAGGAGAGCCCGGCGCTGCTCAGCGTAAAAATTTTGCGCTGGGCAAGGTTGGGCAAAGATTGGTTCCAGAGGATAAAAAGAACCGTGATGACCAGCAGTTCGCCAAATACGTGGCGAGAGGGATTGCTCCGATAGAGAAAGGTCCACACCATTCCCAGCAAAACAAAGGGCAGGTAGAGCGGCCAGTAGCAGAACGCCTCGAAAAAAATTGCCACAGGGTTGTTCGGCGCATAGAGCGCTTGATCGATAGGCAGGTCATAAAATGCGGCGACCCCTAGTAAGAGGATTGCGGCAATTCCCAATACCGAGAGCAGATACACTTGGTTTTTTGTCAGTTTCAAGAGATTTAGATCTCCTTTCCATGAAAAAATTGAAACAATCGGTGTCAGAGCAGCAGCATCATAAGCGGCATCGTAATCAACGCAAATAGCGTACTCAGACAGATCAGTCCGACAGCATGGGGATAGTCTGCATTTTTCTTCTGCGCATAGACAGCAACATTGCAGGCGACGGGCGCACAGCTGCAGACAAACAGCGTCTCATAGACGGCGCTGTAAGCGGCAGGAATGAGTTGAAGCGCCAAAAAGGTCAAAAGAGGAATCACAATCAGCCGCGCAATACTGGCAAGGTAGAGCTGCCGATCGGCGAAAATGCGTCTCAGATTGGTTTGCCCGAGGTAAACACCGAGAATAATCATCGCAAGCGGCGCATTCAATGCAGCGATCGAAGAAAGAGTACTCTTGACAATGGCGGGCGTGGGGATATTTAGGAAAAAAATCAGCAGACCTCCGGCAAGGGAGAGCACGAGCGGATTTTTCAGCACGACCTCAGGCCGAAGGTCATTTCGATCCCCCGAGATCAGATACTGCCCGTATGTCCACTGAAGCGCTCCCATCATGGCCACAAGTCCGGCGGAGTAAAAAACGGCGCCCTCCCCCAATAAAGCGGTGACCAAAGGGATACCCATAAAGCCGGCATTCGAGAAAGCGACACCAAAATCATTAAGAGGGTCCTTTTTGAACATGAGATGGGACAGCAGCATACTGATTCCAAGAACGCCGATAGAACCGAGAATGCTGACGATCAACATCTGAACACGTTGGGAGGATTTCTCCACACAGAAAGAATTTAACACCGCTGCGGGAAGCACCACATAGAGCAGGAGGTTTGCCAGAGATTTGCTGCCTTCCAAGGTAATCAGCTTGGTGTGAAAGAGCAGCAAACCGATAGCCAGATAAAAGATCATAATACAGATCTGCTGAAAAACAATCAGAGCATTTTCCATCTTAATCCCCCTCAGATAACGCAGGTGCCGAATCGAAGTACCAGAAAAAATGAAATCTAAAGTACTCCGCCCCTGCACAAATAAAATGCCTTTTGCCGCAAGACAGTTTAATAATAGAAGATATGGCGCTTGAAATCAAGCGCAGCCACCTTTTGCTGAAAGGCAACTCAACTTTGAAGATTAAAAAAGGATAAAATGCTTTTGTCGGATTTTCGGCTTTTCTTTTTCTCAAAAGTCATTTATACTTATAACAAAACCGTAAAAGCGACCTTAGCAGATGGCAAAAAATGTTTGGAGGAATGCGGATGAAACGCTCATCGGTGCTGCGTAAGATCTTTTTTTCTACGCTATATCTGAGTACCTTTACTTTTGGCGGCGGTTATGTAATTGTCACCCTGCTCAAAAGCAAATTTGTCAATGAACTGCATTGGATTGATGAGGATGAGATGCTGGATCTCGTTGCGATCGCTCAGTCCTCTCCCGGCGCCATTGCGGTGAATGGATCGATTGTGGTCGGGTATAAGCTTGCTGGATTACCCGGTGTCGTTCTGGCTGTACTGGGGGCCGTGATTCCCCCCTTCGTGATCCTGACGCTGGTTTCCTTCTTTTACACTGCATTCCGTGAGAATCTGGTCATTCAATCGCTGCTCACCGGGATGAAGTCTGGTGTCGGCGCGGTCATCGCCTCGGTCGTGTGGGACATGGGCAGTGGTGTCGTTCGCTCAAAGGAGCCGCTGCTGATTGCTATTATGCTGGCGGCATTCGTAGCAAATTATTACTTTGAGATTAATGTGATTATCATTATACTTATTGTTATTGCTATTGGGGTGATCCGGACCCTGTTCCGGGAGCATCGGAAGGGGGCGAAGGGATGATCTGCATTCAGCTGTTTTTTGCTTTTCTTCAGATCGGTGCATTTAGCTTCGGCGGCGGTTACGCTGCAATGCCGCTAATTCAGGCGCAGGTCATTGAAAAATACGGATGGCTTACCGTAGAGGAGTTCACAAACCTCATCACGATCTCGGAAATGACCCCCGGCCCGATTGCGATCAATTCCGCCACCTTTGTCGGCAATCAAGTGGCCGGTATCCCGGGCGCATTGGCTGCGACGGTGGGATGTATTCTCCCCTCCTGCATCTTTGTTACCCTGCTGGCATGGATCTATATCCGCTATCGCAATCTCTCACTGCTGCAGGGGACCCTGACCGCCCTGCGTCCCGCAGTAGTTGCAATGATTGCCAATGCCGGACTGACAATTTTGATTCCCGCTTTTTTCAAAAGCGGTTTGATTTCCTTCGCACAGAGCAATTTCCAACTTCGTCCGGTTATCCTGTTTATCGGCGCATTGGTACTGCTGCGCCGTTTTAAATGGGATCCCGTGTTGGTAATGGT
>CALXIJ010000147.1 GCA_944388335.1 uncultured Pygmaiobacter sp. | reverse complement strand
GAGACCTCCTCCACCGCCATGACATACTCCAGCGTGCCCATGCCGACACCGCCGTAATCCTCGGCGATGGGAATACCGAACATACCGATCTCGCCCATCTTGGGGATCAGCTCAGAGGGGAAACGCTCCTGCTCGTCCAGCTCAGCTGCGAGGGGGCGAACCTCTTTATCGACAAACTCACGGAACATGGTCTGCATCAACTGCTGCTCGTCATTCCATTTGAAATCCATAAATATTTCTCCTTTATCTGAGTCCTGATTTACTCCTGTTTAAAAATGCAGGGGGATCAATTTCAGGCCAAGCCCTTTGCCTTCTTGATCTTCTCGGTCAGGATCGGCAGCACGACATGCAGATCGCCAACCACACCATAATCGGCAACGTTGAAGATCGGGGCATCGGGATCCTTGTTGATCGCAACGATCACCTTCGAGCTGCTCATGCCGGCCAGATGCTGAATTGCACCCGAAATACCGCAGGCGATGTACAGCTTCGGACCAACCGTCTTACCGGTCTGGCCGACCTGATGCGCGTGAGAAATCCAGCCGGAATCGACCGCTGCACGGGAAGCACCAACGGTGGCGCCCAGCACTTCAGCCAGCTCACGGATGGGGGCAAAGCCCTCCGGACCGCCGACACCGCGGCCGCCGGAGACGATGATGTCCGCGTTCTCGAGATCGACGACCTCGCCGGCGACCTCGTTGATGACCTCGAGCAGCTCGGTACGGATCTCGTCCGGTGCAATCTCGATGGTCTCACGGGTGACAGGGCAGGTGCGCCCAGTCTGGGGCTCGCCCTTCTTGAAGACGCCGGGACGGACAGTGCCCATCTGCGGACGGTGATCCGGGCAGAGAATGGTGGCCATCAGGTTGCCGCCGAAAGCCGGACGGGTCCAAGCCATGTTGCCGCTCTCCTCGTCCACATCCAGCGCGGTGCAATCCGCGGTCAGACCGGTCTGCAGACGGCAGGAAACACGGGGTCCGAGGTCACGGCCGTTGTTGGTCGCGCCAATCAGGATCGTGGTCGGGCCGTACTTCTCGACCAGTGTGCACAGCGCCTTGGCATAGGCGTCGGTGCTGTAATGCTCAAATGCCGGGGCATCCACTGCGATGACCTCATCTGCGCCGTACTCCGCAGCCGAGGCAATCGCGGCGTCAACCTTGTTGCCAATCACAATGCCGACCAGCGCGCCGCCCTGCTTATCTGCCAGCCCGCGACCCACGGTCAAAAGCTCGAGGCCGACGCTCTTGGCGTTGCCCTTCTCATCCGTCTCCACAAATACCCAGAGATTTTTATTCTTTACTTCAGCCATTTTTGCTTGCCTCCTCAAATAATCTTGTTATCGCTGAGTACGGCAAACAGCTTCTCAGCACTGGCCTCATCGGTCTCCTCGTGGATCTTGACACCGGTGGTCTTGACCTCCGGGGTAAAGGTCTTCTTCACCTTGGTGGGAGAGCCCTTCAGGCCTGCACGAGACAGATCGATGTCCAGATCGCCGGCGCCCAGCACGTTGATCTTGGCGCGATTGGCGGCCAGCTTTGCCTTAATGGTCGGGAACCGCGGCTCGAAGGAGGGCTTAGTCACAGTGATCAGGCAGGGGTACTTGACACCCACCATCTCAAAGCCCTCTTCGGTCTCCTTCTTGACAACCAGACGGTCCTCTTCCGCAGTGGCTTCCACTGCATAGGTGACCTGCGGCAGACCCAGATGCTCTGCCATTTCGGGGCCGACCTGTGCGGTGTCGCCATCAATCGCCTGCTTGCCGCAGAAGATGATGTCGAAATCGCCCTCCAGCTCACGAACCTTCCGGATCGCGCAGGAGATGATGTAGCTGGTCGCCAGCGTATCGGAACCGCCGAACTCACGGCCGCTGACCAGATAAGCCTTATCGCCGCCGACAGCGAGGCACTCCTTCAGCGCCGCTTCTGCCTGAGGGGGACCCATGCAGATCAGGGTGATCTTCGTTCCCGGCTCTTTGTCCTTGATCCGGGCGGCGAGCTCCAGCGCATAGGTGTCAAACGGGTTGACAATGCTGGGCACCCCATCACGGATCAGAGTCTTTTTTACCGGATCAATGCGTATCTCCGTAGTATCCGGCACCTGCTTGATGCAGACAAGGATGTTCTTCATGCTCTTTTTCTCCTCCTAATACTGGTAACGAAAACGGGGCCACGGCGGACCAAAGGCCCGCCGTTTTCCCGAAAAGCGGTGAAGGTGGTTTCACCGCTTTATTAGCATTTTTATCTGGCCGCTCAACGATACTTCTTGAGGACCTGACGCGCGGCGATAACCGTCTGGATCTCGCCGGTGCCGCCCGAGATGCGGGTGATCCGCAGGTCGCGGTAGATCCGGCTGACACGGCTGCCGCAGAAGCCGATGCCGCCCAGAATCTGCAGCGCATGGTCGACAACCTCGTTTGCCGACTCGGAGCAATACTGCTTCGCGATGGAAGCCTCCGCACGGGTCAGGCAGCCGTTGTCCTTGTTCCAAGCGTAGTGCAGCAGCATATTCCGCATTGCCTCGATGCGCATGGTCATCTGCATGATGTGGTTCTGGATCAGCTGCAGGCGGCCAATCTCCTGCCCCTTGACAATGCGCTGGTTGGCGTACTTGCAGGCGTCCTCATAGGCGCACAGAGCCTGACCATAGGCGTTGAACGCATCGATCAGACGCTCGTAATCGAAGCCCTTGGAGGTCGCCATCAGGCCATTGCCCTCGAAGCTGAACATATCCTTCTCTTCGATCTCGACATTGTCGAACCAGATGTCGTTGACGTTCTCCATGTTGATGCCCATCTTCTCCATCGGCTCTTTCTTGCAGCCGGGGACATTGGTGGGAACAAACCAGAGGGTCAGCTGCTCGGGATTGTCCGCATTCTTGGCCAGCGTCAGGCAGTAGTCGTTGTCCTGTGCGCCGCTGATGAAGTGCTTGTGGCCGTTGATGTAAACCTTGCCGTTGCGGCGAGTGTAGGTGGTCATGATGGTGTTGCTGGACAGGTCGGTGCCGGCAGTCGGCTCAGAGAAGCCCTGCGCATAAGCGCCATTGCCCTCGAAGAAGAGCGGCATAAACTTCTCGATCTGCTCCTTGGTGCCGTTCTCGAGCAGCGCATCCGCCTTGACGTGATCCCAGAACAGGTAGATCGGTCCGCCGCAGCGGCCCAGTGCCTCCATAACCAGGAACATGGTCACAGCGCCCTCGCCGTCGCCGCCTGCCTCAACAGGCAGGAACATGCTGAACAGGCCCAGATCCTTCATGATGTCCCACCACTTCTGCGGATGGGTACCGTTCTTGTCGCACTCCTGAAAATACGGCTCGAGGTTCTCGCGGGTCATAGCCTCCTCAATGGCCTGTACCATCAATTCCTGCTCTTCGGTGATTTTAAAATCCATTTTTTTACCTCCAAATTATAATCAGGCGGCTGCCGGCTTTCGATCTGCCGACAGTTCCGCAGGGCAGACAGTTTTTAGAATCAGCGGTTCTTCCAGTTGGGTTTGCGCTTCTCGACAAAGGCGAGCGGGCCCTCGACCCCGTCCTCGGTCTTCTCGATATAATCCCACGCCACATCGCACATCCGCTGGGCATCCTCCGCAGTCGACTGGAGCGCAACGTGCATGATCTGCTTGCTCAGCCGCAGCGAGATCGGTGCATTCGCCGCAATCGTGCGGGCCATCTCCATCGCCTTGGGCATAACCTCCTCGGGCGGAACAACATAGTTGATCATCCCGATCTCGTAAGCGCGCTGGGCATTGATCAGGTTGCCGGTGAGCACCAACTCGCTGGCAATCTTCGGGGAAATCGCCTTGGGCAGTTTTACCAGACCGCCGGTGGAAGCGATAAAGCCGACCTTGCACTCGGTCAGGCCGAACTTTGCCTTCTCCGAAGCGATAATGATATCGCAGGAAAGGGCAATCTCCAGACCGCCGCCGATTGCATGTCCATTCGCAGCGCAGATAATCGGCTTTTTGCTGACCCGGGCGGTCACGCCGCCAAATCCGTGATCCATCACGGTCTGGCATCCGCCATTCTCGGCATTCGCAGCCAGATCCTCGCCGGTGCAGAAGCCCCGTCCGGTGCCGGTCAGAATGATAACCCGAACGGTATCATCCTTTTCCGCCGCGTTCAGGATCTCCTCCATCTTGGCAGATGCCTCGGGATCCAGTGCGCCCATGACCTCCTCGCGGTTGATCCGGACGACCAAAATTCCCTCTTCGTCCAGCGTGGTGATGACCTTGCCCTCCGCGATGGAGAACAGGGCGTTCTTGTTCTCTTCCATGACGATCACCTCATATCTTTTTGTTTTCCGTTCCTTCTCTGTCATCTTTTGAGGGCACACCCTCCAAAATCCATTACAGTCGGCGCAGCCAGGGGTTAAATCTCCGCTCATGCGCAAGGGTCGTTGCCTCCTCGTGTCCCGGAAGCACCCGGTAATCCCCTTCCAACGCGGCGAGCCGCCGCAGCGAAGAGGCCATCTGCGCGTCATCTCCGCCGGCAAAATCCGTTCTGCCGATGCTCTCGCAGAACAGCGTATCTCCGCTGAACATCACGTCCCCCGTGAGAAAGACCACCGAACCGGGCGTGTGTCCCGGGGTGTGCAGCACCTCGAACGGGATGCCTGCGACCGTCAACTTCTGGCCATCCTCCAAGGGATAAAGCGGTGAAAAGGCCGCAACGGTGGGGAAGGTCTGCCCCATATCCTGTTCTGTTTTCTGCTTCGGCACATCCAGCGGATGACACCAAACCGGAAGTCCCGGCCAGCGCTTTTGCAGCGCCGGCACCCCAAGGATGTGATCATAGTGGCCATGGGTCAAAAGAATCCCCTCCGGCCGCAGTCCCTGACGCTCGAGACGATCTGCCAGCTGCTCACCGCGGTCCGCCGGGTCAATCAGGACACAGGGGCCGCTCTCCTCCAAGGAGATCAGATAGCAGTTGGTGGCATACATCCCCAGTACAAAACTTGTGATCTGCATTGAAACCTCCCTGTGCGGGACGGTCAAATCATGCTGCTGCCAACGACCTTGTCCTCGTACAGCTTGTTGATCTCCTCCGCACTGTATCCCAGCCCCTCGAGAATCTCTCGGGTATCCTCGCCCAGCAGCGGGCAGCCCCGGCGGATCTCGGTGAGCTGGTTGTCAAACCGGATCGGATTGCTGTAAAAACGCATCAGCCCGATCTTCTCCTGATCCACCAGCTGGGTCAGTCCGGTCTGGTTGGCGTGGTCGGAGGTGTATGCCTCAATAAAGGTGAGCACCGCGGAAGCCGGTACCCCAACTGCCAGCAGCTTCTCCTCAATCTCGCTGCGCTTGAGGGTGCGGGTAACCGCTGTGATCTGTTCCACCAGCGCATCCTTATTGGCGATTCGGGCTGCATTGTCCACAAACCGCGGATCCTCGGCCAGTGCCTCCAGACCCAGCGCGCCGCACATTGCCCGCCAGCGCTCCTCGCTGTCCGCGATAATGACCGCCCAACCGTCCCGCGCCTCAAACATTCCGTAGGGGGCGGTGAACCGATCGTGGTCACCAAACCGCGCCTGCGCATCGCCGTGGAGGCTGTAATCGATGATTGTCTCCTCGCATGCCTGCATTCCAACGTCCATCATCGACATGTCGATCCGGCATCCCTTGCCGGTGTTTTGCGCCTCGACCAGCGCCATCAGGACCGCATTGAGGCCGTACAGACCGCTGATGGTATCGCCAATGCAGTTGCCCGCCTTCATCGGGGGGCCCTCCAGCTCGCCGTTGCAGGCGGCAAAGCCACTGCGCGCCTCAGCGATCGCATCATAGCAGGGATACTTCATCAAGGGCCCCGAAGCGCCAAAACCGCTCAACGAGATAAAGACCAATTTGGGGTTGATCTCACTGAGTTTTTCATATCCAAGGCCGAGTCGGTCGATCGATCCGCTCTTGAAGTTTTCGATCACGACATCCGCCTTTTTTGCCATTTCATAGATGACCGCCTTGCCCTCCGGCGCGGCGAGATTCATCTCGATGCTCTTCTTATTCTTATTATAAGAGACGAACATGGTGCCAAGATCATTGAGGAACGGGTCCCATGCACGGCACTGGTCGCCGCTGCCATACCGTTCCACCTTCCAGACCTCTGCTCCCATATCGGCCAGCTGCCACGCGGTAAAGGGGCCTGCCAGCGCAATGGTGAAGTCCAGAACCTTTAATCCCTCAAGGGGCAATTTCTTACTCATATCATCCGCGCTCCTTTCCCCGTATCAAACCACGCCGTCAGCCTTCAGGGCTGCCTGCTCCTCTTCACTCACACCCAGCGCAGAAAGCACCGCGCCGGTATCCGCGCCGAGGGCCGGAGCCGGGGTGATCTCGTTGTCGCTTTCGTTGTCGCGCAGGAACTTCGCCGGTTTTCCAAGCTGCTTCATCCTTCCAAAGGTGGGGTCGTCCACCTCCAGCAGCATCTCCCGTGCTGCGACCTGCTCATCGGTCATCAATTCCTTGACCGTGTTGCAGGGACCGCCGGGCACCATCGCCTTGCGGCAGATCTGGTCCGCCTCTTCGATGGTAATGGTCAGGAAATAATCTCGCAGCTGCTGGTCCAGATCTCCGAAATAGTGCTTCATCGAGCGGTCGGGATCGTGGGCGTAGACGGTGCCCTCGCCCCAATCATCCCTGCCGGCACCGGCGGCAAAGGCCAGCCACTGAGCGTCACTGCCGATACTGATGGCAAACCAGCCGTTCTTGCAGCGGAAGGTATCGGTGGGGTTGGTGGTGGGGAACCCATTGCCGATCCGCTTGGGGAGGGTATTGAGCCCCTGCAGCCCCTGCACATATGTATCGTCGATCGAGCAGATTGCCTGCCAAGAAGAGCAGGACACCTTTCGGCCCTCACCGGTTTTCTGTGCGTCAAGATAGGCGGCCAGCATTCCCGCCGTCAGGTGCCACGCGCCATAATAGTAGGACAGCGGCGAACCGATGCGGGTGGGTTTCTCCGGCATACCGGTCTTTTCCAGCAGCCCGCTGCGGGCCATCACCAGCAGATCATAATCGGGCAGATCCTTCCACGGGCCTTCCTCGCCGAAGGCGGTCAGCACACCGTAAATCAGCTTGGGGTTGAGTGCGCGCAGCGCATCATAGCCGAGCCCGAGCGGCTCCAGATCTGCCTCCGGCCGATTCACCACCAACATATCATACTGCGGCACCAACCGGCGCAGCAATTCCTGCCCGGCGGGTTTCGTCAGATCCAATGTCATACTGCGCTTGGAGCGATTGTAGAACGCCGCATAAACCCCCTCTGCCTGACCCGGCTGCACCCCGCGCCGGCGGATCGAATCCCCGCATCCGGGCATCTCGATCTTGAGCACCTGCGCCCCGTAGTCAGCCAACATGCTGCCCGCATAGGGGTTGCCGTCGGTCAAGTCCAGAACTTTCAGCGAGCGTAATGGCTTCATTAGATGATCTCCCTTCTGAACAACAAAATACCTGTCAGCCGCAGTTCGCCTTCGCCATTTTCCCTCATTATATCAAAAAACGGCAAAACACGCAAAGCCTCCCCCTTCCCCTGCGATTCGGACCGCTGCGGTGGTCCGAAGAATGCGGAAAAGAGGGCTGGCGCCCTGCGTTTTTCCTCCGGCAACGCCACAGCGCTAGGCTGTGGCAAAATTAATTCCGTCAATTCCCGCTTGCTTAGTTGACAGAACCGACCGGTTTCGTATAGAATGAAAGCACAGCAATTCTTTCTGTTAAAATTATATCAATAAATGGTTCGATGGTCAAACAACAGGTTGCTTTAATTTTTTAGTCTTTTCTTGTGCAACTTGACTAAAACCGTCTGGGCTTTATTTGTGTTTTGCAATCATCGTTTTTTCGCTGCGGAAGAGGTCCTTATTTTGAAGTCGATCACTCCTTTTCGTGGCGTTTTTTTCTGTCCAAAAACGAGCCGCTCTGCGGCCCGCTCCGTCAAAATATAAAAAGCAGGTGGTAAAATGAAAATTGTCGTATGCTGCAAGATCGTACCCGATGAAGAGCTCATTCAGGTTCGCCCTGACCGCACCCTTTCGATGGAGGGCACCCCTTGGAAGATCAGCCAGTATGATCTGAACGCGCTGGAAGCTGCAAAGCAGCTGTCCGCTGCGACCAGCGGCAGCGTGACCGCCCTGAGCGTGGGCGGTACCGCCGCACTGGAGCCCAGCAAGATCCGCAAGGACGTGCTCAGCCGTGGAGCCGACGAGCTGAGCCTCGTCATCAACGATGAGCACGCTTTTGGCGACTCGCTGGAAACCGCTAAGAGTCTGGCTGCTGCGCTGAAGGACGGCGGATTTGATCTGGTGCTCTGCGGCACCGGTTCTTCCGACCTGTACGCGCAGGAGGTCGGCGTCCAGCTGGGTGAACTGCTTGGGCTGCCCACTGTAAACAATGTCACTGCCATCACCCCCAAGGACGGTGCTGTCGAGGTGGAGCGCACACTGGAGGACAGCGTCGAGGTTCTGGAGATGCCGCTGCCCGCAGTGCTGTCGGTTTCCTCCGAGATCAACACCCCCTCTGTCCCTGCGATGCGGGACATTATGCGTGCCGGCAAGAAGCCGGTCAATGTGCTGGAGGTCTCGCTGGATGAGGCCAAACCCGCGGTCGAGACCATCTCCGAGCTGGCTCCTGAGCAGCAGGAGCGCCGTCAGGAGATCGTCGAGGGCGACGGCGAGGAAGCGATCGATGCACTGGTCCGGTTCCTGAAGAAGGAAGCGTTATAATAGAGGAGGTATCAGGAGATGGCAATTTCGTCTGTTTATGTAATTTGTGACAACATGGAGGCACTGGCCGAGCTGTGCGCCGGTGCCAAGAGCGTGGCCGATAAGGTCACTGCCGTGATTTTTGGTGACGAGGCTGCCGCAAAGTCCGTCTGCGGTGCCGATGCTGTGCGCTATTGCCCCGTCGGGGAGGGCGCTTCGCCCGAGGATTGGACCGGCGCAATCGCGGATGAGATCAAGAAGGAGGCCTCTGCCGCCGTCTTTGTCAACAACAGCATCCGCGGCCGCTGCATTGCCGGCAAGCTGGCTGCCCGTCTGGACACTGCCGTTATGACCAACGCCGCCGACCTGTGTGAAGAGGACGGCAAGCTGGTTTGCAGCCGGACCGTCTATGGCGGCACCGCTCACCGCAAGCAGGCATTCAGCGGCGCTTATGGCGTATTCACCTTCGGCGGCGGCGCGTTTGAGCCGGCTGCCGATGCGGCTGCCGCATCCGATGTCGCTGTGATGCCCGGTGCTCCGGCATCCAGCTACAAGCGGGTCGCCCTGCACGAGAAGAAGGAGGTCGGCGTCAATCTGGCAGTTGCCAAGCGGATTGTCGATGTGGGCCGCGGTCTTGCCAAGGAAGAGGATCTCGAGATGTGCCGTCAGCTGGCTTCGGTGCTCGGCGCAGAGGTCGGTTGCTCTCGCCCGGTGGCTGAGAACAACAAATGGCTGCCCAAGACTTCTTACATGGGCATCACCGGTGTGCAGGTCAAGCCCGATCTGATCCTTGTGCTGGGTGTTTCGGGTCAGGTGCAGCACATCGGCGGCATCAACAAGTCCAAGGTGATCGTTGCGGTCAACAAGGACAAGGCAGCCCCCATCTTCAAGAACGCCGACTTCGGTCTGGTGGGCGATATTTACAAGGTTGTTCCCGCTCTGATCGAAAAGCTCTCTTAAGCTGAGGCTATTTGATTCTAATTTCAGGTTAAGCGCACGCGGGCGGCAGGCTTGTCCCTGCCGCCTGCTTGTCTATCTTCTGCGCTGTAATCGAGGTAATACATTATGACAGATATCGTGGGCAACCGTACCCTGCGCAGCCAGTGGGATGATACGGTCCGCTTCTATCCGGAACAAACCTTTCTGGAATACATCTCCACCGAAGATCAACTGACCTGCTACACCTATGCTGAATTTGACCGTCTGGTCAAACAGGCAGCCAATTTTCTGCTGGAGCTGGGGGTCCAAAAGGGCGAGCTGGTCGCCCTGCATCTGCACAACACACCCCAATATCTGATCTGCTGGCTTGCGCTGGCCCAGATCGGCGCTGTTTCCGTCCCTCTCAATGAGCACTATCGCCTGCCGGAAAGCCGCTATGCACTCTCAAAATGCGGGATTCAAAAGATCATCGTCGAACCCCGGTCGCTGGAACTGTATTCAAGCAACCGCGAGTCACTTGGTCTGACTCATATCCTGCTCGCTTTCGGTCAGGCCCCGGCGGACAGCGACGTGATCGAGTTGGAACAGGAGATGGCGCGCCAGCCGGCGGATCATCTGATCGAGGAGCGGCCGGTCACCAGTGAGGAGATGGCGGTGATCCTCTTTACCTCCGGCACCACCCGCCATCCCAAGGGTGCAGTATACACTCATTGCAATGTAGTTTACGGCGGGCTGGTTCACGTGGCACAGATGGGGATGTCCGAGGGAGACCGTTTTCTCTCCAGTATGCCCTGCTACCACATGGATTTTCAGGAGATGGCCGCCATGCCGGTCATCTGTACCGGTTCCACCCTCATTATGGTAGAGCATTACAGCGCACGTCGGTTCTGGGGTCAGGTCTGCCGTTATCGGGCAAACTTTACCGACACGATGTCGATCATGAACCGCACCATGATGCTGCAGCCGGTTCAGCCTTGGGAAAAGGATCACTGTCTCAAACAGATCTATTTCTCGATGGGGTTGAGTGATGAGGAAAAGGAGCGTTTTGAAGCGCGGTTCCATGTCAAACTGCTCAACAGCTACGGCATGACCGAGACGGTGAGCGGAGTGACCTGTGCGCCGCTGGTCGGGGACAAACACTGGCCCTCGGTGGGGCGCGTTGCCCTCTCTTACAAGATCAAGATCATCGATTGCGACGGCAAAGAAGTTCCTCCCGGCACCTTGGGCGAGATCTGTGTGCTGGGCGAACGGGGCCGCTCGGTGGTATCCGGTTATTATCAGGACGAAGAGGCCACCGCAGAACTCTTTGACGCAGACGGTTGGCTCCATTCCGGAGATCGCGGTTATCTCGATGAGGGTGGATGGCTCTATTTTGTCGATCGTTGGGGCAATATGATCAAGCGCAGCGGCGAAAATGTGAGCAGTCTTGAGGTCGAGTGTGTGCTGACCTCCCACGAAAAGGTGGCCGATGCCGCGGTGATCGGCGTCCCTGACCCCATCCGCGACGAGGCGGTTAAAGCCTTTGTCCAGCCGGTAGAGGGATGCACGCTGACCGAAGAGGAGTTGACCGCATACTGCTCGGAGCGGCTCGCCAAGTTCAAGGTCCCCACCATCTACGAATTCGTGCGGGAATTTCCGCGCACTGCAACCGGCAAGATCAAGAAGAACATGCTGAAATAATGCGCTCGCCCATCGGCCGAATTGAATGGCCGGTGGGCGTTTTTTTATTTCTTTTTTCTTTTCTTCGGCGGCACCAGAACAAAAGTCCCCTCCTACAGATTGGATTGTCACTCACCGTTCTCTTCCGCCCCCGACACAACTTGTTTTTTTCAAAAGAGGATTCATCTCGTCCCAAAATTTTTTCTAAAAATCCCCTTGCTTTTCTCGCTGATCCTCTCTTCCGGCACAAATGTAAAAACGGATTGCAAAATCTTTGTGCATTGTGCTGGATGCACCAAATTCAAACTTGTCAAAAAATCAATTTTGTTTATTTCGCATTGACGAAGCCGGATTTTACTCTTATAATTCAGATAGACGAATTTATTGTTTGGTGGGCAAACTTTTTGAGGTAATCTTTTCCATTTTGGTATCTGGCAATACAGGAGGTGTCGTAATTGCTCAAAAACAAGTACGATTTTATGCAGAAGATCACCCCACAGATGCGGGCGGTTGCCGAGCGGGTGCGCGCATGGAATGCAGCTCATCCGGAACGGGTCAACGACTATCGCAGTGATTATCTGGCCGAGCGCAAATTTTGGAACGAGGGCGGTCCGGTCATGGAGAAGGTCGAGGAATTTGACGTTCCCGGCGGTCCGCATGGAAAGGTCAATGTTCGGCTGCACTATCCCGTGCTGGGAAAGGTGCTTCCCATCCTTGTTTTCGTGCATGGCGGCGGATACTCTTTGGGCAATAATGACACCCACAGCCGGGTGATGCGGATCCTCGCGCAAAAGACCGGCTGCTGTGTCATCGGTGTCAACTATGTTCTCGCCCCCGAGGCGCGCTGGCCCAGTCAGATGCTCGAGACGGTCGAGGTCATCCGCTATTTTCACACCCACGCTGCCGAGTGGAATCTCGACGGCAATGATATCTCGCTGGCCGGAGATTCCGCCGGCGGAACCCTCTGTTTTTCCTCAATGCTTTACCTGCGGGACGAGTATAAAGAGGGGAAAGATTATCTGACCAGTCTGTTGCTCTACTACGGCGGCTACGGGCTGCGGGAGGGCGTGTCTGCGCGGATGTGGGGCAATGATGTCGATGAGATTGTCATGGACGGTGCTCCCCCCTTTAATCCCTCCTTTGTCAGTGCAGAAGACGCCGTCACCCCCTACTACAATCCCACCCTCTATGCGGATCTGACCTATGACATCCCGCCCTGCTTCATCGCCTGCGGCGGCTGCGATCCCGCACTGGACAACTCAGTCACCCTCTACGAGATGCTCTATGATAAGGGGTTTACTTGTGAGCTGAAGGTCTATGAGGGGATCATGCACGCATTTTTGCATTACAGCCGGATGCTCGACATGGCCTATGACGCGATGCAGGACGGCGCAGACTTCATGGCCCGCGCCCGGATCATCAAGCGCGGCAAATGAGCGCTGCGTATCCCGGTCTCTGAGAATGGGGCTGTCCCATTCTCCTGTATAAACTGCAAAGACAACAAGGAGGAGTGTATTGATGCTCAAGAACAAGTATGATTTCATGCAGAAAATCACCCCGCAAATGAGAGCCGTTGCCGAGAAGGTTCGCGCTTGGAATGCCGCCCATCCCGAGCGGGTCAACGACTATCGCAGTGACTATCTGGCCGAGCGCAAATTCTGGAATGAGGGCGGCCCGGTCATGGCAAAGGTCGAGGAGTTTGATGTTCCCGGCGGTCCAACCGAAAAGGTGAATGTCCGGCTGCACTATCCCACGTTGGACAAAAATTTGCCGATCCTTGTCTTCATTCATGGCGGTGGCTTTACCTTGGGCAATAATGACACCCACAGCCGGGTGATGCGGATCCTCGCCCAGAAAACCGGCTGCTGTGTCATCGGTGTCAACTATACCCTCGCGCCGGAGAAAAAATTCCCCACCCAGATTCTCGAGTCGGTCACCGCGATCCGTTACTTCCATGAACACGGTGCAGAGTTTGGCCTTGATTCGAATGATATCTCTCTGGCGGGCGATTCCGGCGGAGCCACCCTCTGCCTTGCCTCGATGCTCTATCTGCGGGATGAGTACAAGGAGGGGAAAGACTATCTGACCAGCCTGCTGCTCTACTATGGCAGTTATGGGATGCGCGATGGCTTCTCTGCCCGGATGTGGGGCAATGACGTCGATGAGATCATCTATGATGGCGCAGGTAAATTCAATCCTTCTTATATTGATGAGAAAGACATCGGAAGTCCTTATCACGATATGTTGATGAATGCGGATCTGACCTATGATATTCCCCCCTGCTTTATCTGCTGCGGTGAATGCGATCCGCTGCTGGATAACTCCACTACCCTGTACGAGATGATAAATGACAAGGGCTTTACCTGCGAGTACAAGGTTTATCCGGGTATTATGCACGCATTTTTGCATTACAGCCGGATGTTGGATATGGCTTATGACGCGATGCAAGACGGTGCAGACTTTATGGCCCGCGCCCGAATCATCAAGCGTGGCAAATAATCACCGTCCTATCAGACGGCAAACAAAAAGGAGAGTGTAGTGAAATGCTCAAGAACAAGTATGATTTTATGAAGAAGATCAGCCCGCAGATGCGGGCTGTCGCCGAGCGGGTGCGCGCTTGGAACGCCGCCCATCCCGAGCGGGTCAATGATTATCGTTCCGATTACCTCGAGGAGCGCAAGTTCTGGAACGAGGGTGGCCCCCAGATGGTACGCACCGAGGAGTTTGACGTTCCCGGCGGCCCGAACGGCAAGGTCAATGTCCGGCTGCACTATCCCACCGACAAGAAGGATCTGCCGATCCTCGTCTTTGTCCATGGCGGTGGTTTCTATCTGGGCAACAATGACACCCATAGCCGCGTGATGCGGATTCTGGCTGAAAAGACCGGCTGCTGCGTCATCGGCGTCAACTATGTCCTCGCTCCCGAAGCAAAGTTCCCCAGCCAGATTCTCGAGACGGTTGAGGTTGTCCGCTACTTCCACCAGCACGCGGCTGAGTGGGGTCTGGACGGCAACGACATCTCGATGGCGGGCGATTCCGGCGGAGCGACCCTGATCTTTGCCGCGATGCTCTATCTGCGGGATGAGTACAAGGAGGGCAAGGATTATCTGACCAGCCTGCTGCTCTATTACGGGATGTATGGCATGCGTGACGGCGTTTCCGGCCGGATGTGGGGCAACGACGTCGACGAGATCATCATGGATGGCGCAGGTGCCTATGACCCGGGCTATATCGATGAGAAGGACATCAAGAGCCCGTATTATGACACCACGATGAATGCAGATCTGACCTACGACATTCCTCCCTGCTTCATCGCCTGCGGCGAGTGCGATCCCCTGCTGGACAACTCCACCGTACTCTATGAGATGCTCAATGACAAGGGCTTCACCTGTGAATACAAGGTCTATCCCGGCATCATGCACGCATTCCTGCACTACAGCCGGATGCTGGATGCCGCCTATGACGCAATGCAGGACGGTGCCGACTTTATGGCCCGTGCCCGTATCATCAAGCGGGGCAAATAAAACACCCCTTTGCCGCCGGCAGAGCTGCCGCCAACGATGAAAGGAGCGCGCGAGATGCTCAAGAACAAGTACGATTTCATGCAGAAGATCACCCCCCAAATGCGGGCTGTCGCCGAGCGGGTGCGGGCTTGGAACGCCGCCCATCCCGAGCGGGTCAACGACTACGCCGCAGATTATCTGGAAGAGCGCAAGTTCTGGAATGAGGGTGGTCCCGAAATGGTTCGCACCGAGGATATCGACATCCCCGGCGGTCCTCACGGCAAGGTCAATGTTCGGCTCCACTATCCCACGGATAAAAAGGATCTGCCCATTCTGGTCTACACCCACGGCGGCGCTTACACCTTGGGGAACAATGACACCCACAGCCGGGTCATGCGAATTCTGGCAGAAAAAACCGGCTGCTGCGTCATCGGCGTCAACTATGTCCTCGCCCCTGCCTCCCGGTTCCCGAATCCGATTCTTGAGACGGTGACCACCGTGCGGTATTTTCACGAGCACGGCGCTGAGTGGGGGCTGAACGGCAATGACATCTCGCTCTCCGGTGATTCGGCCGGCGCAACGATCAGCTTTGCCGCAATGCTCTATCTGCGGGATGAGTACAAGGAGGGCAAGGACTATCTGACCAGCCTGCTGCTCTACTATGGCGGTTATAACATGCGGGAGGGCCTTTCTGCCCGGATGTGGGGCAACGACGTTGATGAGATCGTCATGGAGATGGCGCCTCCTTATAACGCCGGCTACATCAGCGAAGATCAGCTCAAAAGCCCTTATTACGACATGACGATGTACGCTGATCTGACCTATGACATTCCCCCCTGCTTTATCTGCAGCGGCGAGTGTGATCCCCTGCTGGACGGCAGTCGGGTGCTGTATGAGATGCTCAATGACAAGGGCTTCACCTGCGAGCTGAAGCTCTATCCCGGCATCATGCATGCGTTTTTACACTACAGCCGGATGCTGGATGAGGCCTATGACGCGATGCAGTCTGGCGCCGACTTCATGAAGCGCGCCAGAGTCATCAAAGAAGGGAAGTGATCGGATGCGGCTCACTGTTGATACCGCCGTTGATCACGTCATCCTCTACGGGGAGGCGCTTGCCCCGATGAATGAGGCCCTGCGCCGGTTGGGATTTCACACTCCAGATGGCAAGTTCTATATGTTCAGCCGGGATTATCTGGAATGTCTGACCCCTGATGCGGGCGTAGCTGCCAAGCTCGGGCGCAAATGTGATTTTTTCCCCGGCCCATCCGGGCTTCATTCTCTCATCTTCTGGTCCGATGATGCCGATGCAAGCTATGCTGCTCTGACCAAGGCCGGCTACAAGATGGCGGTCCCCGTGATGGAGACCACCCGTGCCGTCGACGCCGGCGGCCGAAAGGGAACCGCAGTTTTTCGGGCGAGTATCTTTGACCAGTCTCTTTTCCCCTTCGGCGAGAGTATGTTTGTACAGCACACCACCCCCGATCTGGTCTATATTCCGGGGGAAGATCTTCACCCCAACGGAGTGGACGCAATCGAGGAGCTGTACCTCTATATTCCGGATGAAGAGAAGGCAATGGCGACCCGCGATCTGCTGCAGCGCACTGAGGACCTGATTCGGTGCGGGCATCCGCTGCATCCCTGCATCAATCGGCTCTCGATTTCGGATCAATGGGAATCGGAGTTCGGTGTCTCATTGGATCCAGAGCGAAGCAGCGTCTGCGGAATCCGGTTTTCCTGCCGTGATTTTGAGAAGACGCGGGCGGTTTTGGCTTCCTGTGGCTATCCGATCACCGAGAAAGAGGGCGGTCTGGTTGCTGATCTCTCGCAGGAGCTGAATCTCTTCTTCTATTTCAAACCATAAGTTTCTTTGGTGGGGCGCGGCCAAACCGCGCCCCTTTTTTACCTTGATATACGATTCCAATCAAATAGACGCCCTTTGAGGCGGTAAAGGAGGTTGTTCTGATGAATCTGCTTCCCGGAATGGAAGAACTTCTGCCTCAGGTCTCCAGCTGGCGCAGGGAGATCCATGCACACCCTGAACTCGGTTTTCAGGAAGTGCGCACCAGTGCTCTGGTGCGCAGAGAGCTGGAGGCAATGGGACTCGAGCTGATTACTGATTTCTGCGAGGCAAAAACCGCAGTAATCGGTCTGCTGCGCACCGGCCGTGAAGGACCGGTTGTCGCCTTGCGGGCCGACATGGACGCCCTGCCGATGCAGGATGAAAAAGACGTTCCCTATCGCTCTCAGAATCCCGGTGTATGCCATGCCTGCGGGCATGATGCCCATACCGCTGCGCTGCTCGGGGTCGCACGCTGGTGTTCTGATCACCGCGAGGAGCTGCACGGCACCCTGAAATTCGTCTTTCAGCCGGCGGAGGAGGGACCGGCTCCCGGCGGTGCAAAGCTGATTGTGGAGAGCGGCATTCTGGATGATGTCGACTATATGGTTGGCGCACATCAGGCCAGCGCCGCGGGACCGGGCTATATCATGACCAAATCCGGGGTTGCTGCCGCCAGCGGAGATTTTTTTGACATTCATCTGTCCGGCAAGGGGACACACGGGGCAAGTCCCGACTGCGGCAATGACCTGATTGTAACTGCCTCCCAGATCGTGGAGGCTCTGCAGACCATTGTCAGCCGCCGTCTGGATCCTCTGCAGCCCGCAGTGGTCTCGGTCTGCTCTTTGCATGCAGGCGAACCGGGCGCAAAGAATGTTTTGCCCGCTAAGGCAATTCTCTCCGGAACTGTTCGTACCTTTGACGAAGGGGTGCGGGATAAGGTCTTTGAGCTGATGGAACAGATGGTACAGAATATCTGTGCGCTGAACGGCTGTACCGGCACACTGGATCGCCAGCCGATGTTCCCCAGCCTTGCCAATGATCCGCGGGTCACTGCTCTGGTTATTGACGCCGCCGCAGACGTGGTGGGGCGGGATCATATGATTCTCATCGATCAGCCCAGCACCGGCAGCGAGGACTTTGCATGGTATTCTCAGCGGATCCCGAGCTGTTTTTACATGTTCGGTGCGGCGCCATCTTCAGGCCCCGTCTATGGTGGTCATCACCCGAAGTTTGATCTGGACGAAAATGCGCTGCCGGTCACAATGTCGGTGATGGCCCGTGCGGCAATGGTACTGTTGGATCAGGCCCCACGGAAAAAGTCTGACCGCTGAGACAGAGAATCCCGGAGTCTGGGTCACAATTTGATGTGTGTCAAAACCGCTTTCTCTCTGCGCTTTTTGAGAATTTTTTCTCAGCTTTGATCTTATTAAAAAAAAGCAGGTCGTGATCTTTTTTAAGAATCACGGCCTGCTTTTTTGATTATAATTCGTTCAGAAGATCCAGATAGAGGTGAACAACTTTATAAAATGCATCCAGTTCTTCCTGTGTACACCCCTCGCGCAGTCTCTTGCGGGTTTCAACAATCTCTCGATTGTCGTACATCTTGTGCATGGTACTCAGTTCTCTTCCCTTTTGAGTAGGATAAAGACGTGCCACTCTGGCATTCTCGGGGTCCTTTTCCCGCCGAATATACCCGCGTTTTTCCAGCGCGCCGATATTGACCGAAACCGTTCCTTTGGTCCGCTTCCAGCGTTTTGCCAGCTCACTGACTGAAATCCCGGGATTGTCTTCGATCATCGCCAATGTGTGCACCTCGACCATCCGGATCTCATCCCCATTGCCATAATCCCGCGCCTGATAGATGTATTTGTTATACCGCATCACAAATTCATACAGTTCTAAGGCAGACGAGTTCAAGCGATTATACTCAGCATCGATCTGTTTTTTTCTCTTTGCAGTGAGTTTGATCTCTTGGCCGTCCGGTCCGATGGACAGGCAAAGCTCTCCCTTTGTATTTCCCATGCAGTCTTCATTCCTTATTTTTCACTTGAGCTGCTGTGCAATCCGCATCAATTCACTTTTGGCATCTTTTCGTGCCGGCGGAATAAAGCTCTCATCAAAAAATGCCAGTGCATACGCCGCAATACATCCGCTTCCGCGATAGAGCGCTTCACTGTTCAGGTCAAATTGAGGAGAATGGTGCGGCGCCCCAAAGCCTGCATCACTTCGGATTCCCAGCATTCCCAATACGCCGCTGTACAGACTATTGTAAATTGAGAGGCTCTCCGAGGCCATCCATGGCGCTGTCTGCTGTACAAACTGTTGCCCGTAAAGCGCCGCTGCTGTCTTCTCCGCAAGCGCTGCGCAGACCGGGTCATTCCAAACGCCGGGAATCGCGCCGGAAAGCCGGTTATATACCGCAGTGCACCCGTAGACACTGCAGGCACTCTCAACAATCTTCTGCAGCGCCGCGCGGAACGGCAGGCCACAGCGCTCAGCATCTAAAAAGCGAGCTGTGCCGGCAAACCGCAGGCTATTGGGGATTACATTTGAACTGGTTCCTGCCTGAACCAATCCCACAGCATAGGTCAGGCACTCATTGGGATCGGTGCAGCGCATCCGAAAAGAGGCCAAATCCTGATAAATCCCCACAAAGCAGTCGATTGGATTGCGGCAGTAATCCGGCCGGGAGGCATGTCCACCTGCGCCCTGAAGGGTAATATCATAGCTGACCGCTCCACTCATCCGGTAACCCGGCTGCAGCGAAATGGTTCCCTCCGGCAGATCCGCGTAAACATGCAGAGCAAAACATCCATCAATCCCGTCAAACCGCTCAGTCAGCGCACCCAGCAGCGGAAAAACCCCATATCCGGTCTCTTCCCCCCGCTCAAAGACGGCGACAATCTCACCACACCACAGATCACGCCGGGAAGACAGCAGTTCCAGCGCCCCCAGCAGCATTGCAGTGTGCGCATCATGCCCGCAGGCATGGGATACTCCGCTGACCCCGCTGCAAACCGCTTTGCGGCCGGCAAGATTGTCCTCACTCTCTGTAACCGGAAGCGCATCGGTATCTGCCCGCAGCAGCAAGCGGCGGTTTCCCGGCTTCCCCTCAAGGGTTGCAATCAGGCCGCCGTGCTCCACCTCGGTATAGGGGATCTTCAATCTCTGCAGCTGTTTCTTGACAAAGCAAAGGGTGTTTTCCTCCTTGCCGCTCAGCTCCGGAGATGCGTGCAGCAGATTCCGCCATTCGGCAATCTTGCCGCTCATCTCCTTGCTCTCCTCTGCTAATCCAGCAAATTCCTGCTGCAGATCAGACATTTTGATCTCCCCCTAGTTTTACAGTTTCTCCATTGCCGATTTGAACCGGTCAAGTGCCTTCTCCAAGGTTGCTCTGGTGCAGGCGAGGTTAATCCGCTCAAATCCGTCTCCCGCCTCTCCGAAGATGTAGCCATCATCAAAGAAGAGGTGCGCTTCCTCCCGCAGATATTTGGCCAGCTCCTCACCGGGCAGTCCGAAGCAGCTGCAGTCAAACCATGCCAGATAGGTACCCTCCATATCCGCAATCCAAACCTTGGGGAAGTTCTTTGCCATGAACTCCTTGAAATAGCAGTAGTTGCCCCAGACATGCTCCACCAACTGATCGACCCACTCGGCGCACTTGGTATAACCAGTCTCCAATGCGCGGATGCCGAAGATGCTGTAAGTATAGCAGCCGGAGACATTGACCTCCGCGTCAAATGCCTTGCGCAGTTCCTCATTTGGGATCAGCGCATTGCCCACGCAGAGGGCCGCCAGTGAGAAGGTCTTGCTCGCCGCAGAACAGACGATGCAGTGGTCGGCATACTCTTTGCCGAGGGTCGCGTAAACCGTGTGCTTATGGCCGGGCATAATCAGATCAAAATGGATCTCATCGCTGACGACCAGCACGTTGTTCTTGAGACAGATATCCCCCATCCGGCGCAGCTCCTCCTCGGTCCAGACACGGCCCACAGGGTTGTGGGGGTTGCACAGCAGGAAGATTTTCGCCTTCTTAACCTTCTCCTCGAAGTCCTCAAAATCGACCTCGTAGCGCCCGTCAACCAGACGCAGCGGGCTCTCAATCACCTCGCGCCCGTTGAGGCGAATTGCGCGATAAAACGGATAATAAACCGGGGTGACAATCAGAACGCCATCCCCCGGATTGGAAAACGCGCGCACTGCAGCATATAGCCCCTGCACCACGCCGTTGAGCTGTACAATCCAGGACGGATCAATCTCCCAGTTGTGCCGAGTGCTCATCCAGTGGCGCATTGCCTCACCATACCGCTTGCCCCACCAAGTATATCCCCACATGCCAAATTCAGCAGTCTTTTTCAGCTCCTCAATAATCTCGGGCGGGCTGAGCAGTTCCATATCCGCAACTGAAAGAGGTACGACATCCTCCGGCTGGTTGCCCATTTCGTCCCACTTCATTGCTTCCATGCCAAAACGGGGGCGGGAGGTCTCGAAATCATATTTCATCGCAATATTCCCTTTCCTTTCTGTTCTACCGCTTTGAGAGCGGTCTGCCCGTCATGCGCAGCCGATGGCTTTGGCTTAAATGGCGGAAATGTTTGGTCTCCAAATCATTCTGTAATTTAAGCATAGCAGTTCGCATTCGGCTTGTCAACCATATCACAAAGCCTTTGCGAGTTTCAGCATTCCGCCAAAAATAAGACTTTTTTTTTGACATCAAAATCCGCTTTTCAAAATGCTGTCACGAAAAACTGATTACAAAAAAACCTGTGGCCGGAGAAAAGAGGGTTCTTTTCTCCGGCCACAGGGCCATCAGTACCTAATTTTTATCTCTTTAAACAGCTCAGTTGCGCGGATCCAGACCGCACTCATGCGCAAAGAAATGCGCGCCGCGGCGCAGGGCATCCTCTGCGTCATCCATCACCTTGCTGTAATGGATAAAGGCGTGCAGAGCACCCTTGTATTCGTGATACTCGCAGTGAACGCCCTTATCGGTCAGGACCTCATACAGCAGGCGGTTATCATCCCGCAGCGGATCAAGCTCTGCAGCAACGATAAAGCAGGGCGGGATTCCCCATGTCAGGTCATTGACATAGATGTTGTAATAGGGGCAGTCATTGGGATCCTGATCTCCAAGATACATCTTGTTGTAATAATCCAGATCCGCCTCGGTCATGCCGTCCCACGCGCCGCCGTGCAGGAAGCCCGCAACACAGTGGCCACCCAGACCATAGCCGCCGTAGTACAGTACCGCAGCCTTGATCTTGCTGGTGTCAAAGCCCTGATCCCGCAGCGCGAGGATGCTGCCCATCGACAGGTTGCCGCCGCCGGAATCGCCCGAAAAACCGATCCGCTCGGGATCCAGCTGATACTCCGCCGCATGCTCGGTGACATATTTGACCACCGCGACGCACTCCTCAACCGGCAGCGGATACTTTGCCTCCGGAGAGAGGCTGTAATCGATACCAACCACTGCACAGCCGGAATAGGCCGCCAACTTGCGCTGGGCAAGGCTGTGGGTATCATTGTCGCCAACCACCATGCCGCCGCCGTGGATGTAGAAGAGAACCGGAAGCACGCCATCCTCGACCGGGCGCAGCAGCCGGGCACCGACTTCATGGTCGCCGCAGGGGACCTTCAGTTCCACGGTTTTGGCCATCACCGGGCCGCCGCTGTTCCACATCTTGCGCTCCTCGCGATAGCTGGCACGCATCTGCTCATAAGTACCCGCGCTGGTGTCAAATGCATCCGCGTGTTCCGCCTGCATCTCGAGCACCCGCGCCTGCTGCCAGCTGACGCGGCTGGGGCCGTCCAGCTTGTTCTTGGGATTCATGCTGAGCTTAAAATCCGCCATAATTCTCTCTTCCTTTCTGTTATAAAAAACCCTTTTCGGCTTTCATATTTCCAAAAAGGGACGTGCTGCGTGGGGAATCAGCGGTCCTTGTACATCTCCCGATAATAGTCAAGATAAGCGCCGCTGGTAACACGATCCATCCACTCCGTGTTGGCGAGATACCAGTCGATCGTCTTTTCAATGCCGACTTCAAAGGTGGTCTCGGGATACCACCCCAGCTCATCCTTGATCTTCTGCGGATCGATGCCATAGCGGCGGTCGTGGCCCTTGCGGTCCTCCACATACTTGATCAGTGTCTCATCGATGGTCGGGTCCAGTTTTTCAGACAGGGTGGAGATGATCTTCTTGACGATAAAGATATTGGGCCGCTCGTTGTGACCGCCGACGTTGTAGACCTCGCCGTCGCGGCCGGCAGTTGCAACCATATCAATCGCCTTGCAGTGATCCTCAACATACAGCCAATCCCGCACATTCATGCCATCGCCATAGACGGGCAGGGATTTGTGGGTCTTGGCATTGTTGATCATCAGGGGAATCAACTTCTCGGGGAACTGGTAAGGGCCGTAGTTGTTCGAGCAGCGGGTGATGTTGACCGGCAGGCCGTAGGTATCATGGAACGCCATGACAAAAAGATCAGCGCTGGTTTTGCTGGCGGAATAAGGACTGTGGGGACACAGCGGCGTGGTCTCGGTGAAGTAGCCGGTCTCGCCCAGAGAGCCATAGACCTCGTCGGTAGAAACCTGCAAGAATTTCTTGCCGGCCATAAAGCCGTCCCCCTCAGCCCAAGCGAGCTTTGCGCACTGCAGTAGGTTGACCGTTCCCTCCACATTGGTCTGGACAAAGATCTCAGGATTCTTGATGCTGCGGTCAACATGGCTCTCCGCTGCAAAATTGATGACGAGATCGATATCATACTTTTCGAACAGGCCGCTCACGAGCTCGCGATCGCAGATATCCCCCTGTACAAAGGTATGCCGGGCATCTCCCTCGATCGATTTGAGGTTTTCCAGATTTCCCGCATAGGTCAGCTTGTCCAGATTGATAATCCGGATGTCATCATGCTTTTTCAGCATATAGAGCACAAAGTTGGAACCGATAAAGCCGGCGCCGCCGGTGACCAGATAGGTTTTCATTTTGTTTCCTCCGCATTGTAATGTTCAAAGAAGCAGGCGAGCGCCGCCTTCCAATCCCGCATTTCATCTCCGGCCGTGCAGCGCAGCATCCGATTGTCCAGTGCCGACCACGCCGGGCGGCGGGCTGCTTCCGGATGCGCGGCGGCATACTCGTCGCTGGTGCAGGGGCTCACCGTCGCGTCCACTCCCGCCAGCCGAATGATCTCGCAGGCAAAGTCGTACCAGCTGCAGATGCCATTTCCGGTGCAGTGATACAGGCCATACTCTTCACCCACCGCCAATTTCAAGATGTGATGTCCCAGATCCACCGCATTGGTGGGATTGCCCAGTTGGTCATTGACCACCGTCAACTTGCCGAATTTTTTGCCGGCATTGATCATCGTAAAGACGAAATTCTTTCCGGTGTAGCTATACAGCCAGGCCGTGCGCAGGATAAAGCTGCGGGGGCACAGCTGCCGGACATACTCTTCTCCCAGCAGTTTGGTACTGCCGTAGGCGGATACCGGATCCGGGCGGGCGGCCTCATCCAACGGGATCCCGCCGTTCGGCCGGCCGCTAAAGACATAGTCGGTCGAGACATGGACCAGCTTGGTGCCGTTCTCGGAGGCGGCCATTGCAAGGTTGCGCGGCCCCAAGGCGTTTACCCGAAACGCGGCGTCATGTTCCTTTTCGCAGCCGTCGACATTGGTAAATGCCGAGCAGTTGATGGCGACATCCGGTTTTTCCTGCTCGAACACCCGGCGCACCGCCGCAAGATCGGTGATGTCCAATGTGTCAACATCAAAGCAGACAACCTGTGCATCCTTTAGCTGTTCCGGCAGCGCGCCCAATTCGCTTCTGCCCGCGGCAAGCATCCGCTGAAGTTCCGTTCCAAGCTGTCCCTTTGATCCGCTGATAAGAATCTTCATCTGTGTTGTTCCTCTTTCTGTGTTAATACAAAATTTTACCATCCGCAACCCGTTTGAGATGCTCTCCATAGGGGGATTTTCCATACCGCTGGGCCGACTCCAGCAGCTTCTCGCGGGTGATCCATCCATTCTTATAGGCAATCTCTTCCGGCGCAGAGATCTTGATGCTCTGCCGCTTTTCGATCATCCGCACAAAGTCCGCCGCATCGACCAAGCTGTCCATTGTCCCGGTATCCAGCCAGGCAAAACCGCGCCCCAGCCGCTGCAGATCCAGCGTTCCATCCTTGAGGTAAAGATCATTGAGGCTGGTGATCTCCAGCTCACCACGGGCCGACGGGCGCACCTTTTTGGCCAGCTCCACCACCCGCCGATCGTAAAAGTAAAGGCCGGTAATTGCATAGTTGGATTTTGGATGCGCGGGTTTTTCCTCAACCGAGAGAACCTTTCCATCCTTATCGAACTCGGCGATACCGAATCTCTCCGGATCGTTGACATAGTAGCCGAAGATGGTTGCCCGGCCGTTTTCCGCATTTTTTACCGCATTGCGCAGCAAGCTGCCAAATCCATTGCCGTAGAAGATATTGTCGCCCAACACCATCGCACAGCAGTCATCCCCAATAAACTCCTCACCCAAGAGAAACGCCTGTGCAAGGCCGTCCGGAGAGGGCTGCACCTTATAGGAGAGGGAAAGTCCGAAGTCCGCTCCATCCCCGAGGAGATGCTCAAACCGAGGGGTATCCTCCGGGGTAGAGATGATGAGGATCTCCCGGATGCCGGCCAGCATCAGGGTGGACAGCGGATAATAGATCATCGGCTTGTCGTAGACCGGCAGCAGCTGCTTGCTGGTCACCATGGTCAGCGGATACAGGCGGGTGCCAGCGCCGCCGGCAAGAACGATACCCTTCATATAAAACGCTCCTTTTTATTTTATCTGTGCAAGGATTCGCTCCATCTTATCATTGCACAAATCCTTTATTGACAATCTTTTTCTTTGGTTGAAAGCCCCCAGCGCAGGCCCCATTTTCTAAAGTAAATTGACATCGACCACAGCTGCTGGAGGAAACTGGACAATTTCTTTTTGGGATTGCGGTGCCATGCATGGATCACCGTTGCTCCCGGCCAGTAAACCGCTTTCCCCTGCGCGAGCACCTTGCGGGTGAGATCCGCATCCTCGACATACATAAAATAGCGCCGATCAAATCCGCCGACCTGACGCAGCACCTGCGTGCGGATGACAAAAAAACACCCCGTACAAAAATCAATCTCCTGTTCCTGAGAAAGATCCTCGTCCAACATCAGATAGTGGTCCTCATATTTTTTTAAAAAGCGAAACGGCAGCTGTCGGGAGAGCAGTGCCATCACATTTGGTTTTCGCCTCGGGACATGCTGTTCCCGCCTGTCCGGAAAAAGGAGGCGCGGAGTCACCATGGCAACCTCCGGGTGGATATCAAGATACCCGCACAGCGCGCTGATCGCATCGCTGTCCAGCAAAATATCCGGATTGACGACGACATGATACACACTGTCCAGCTGGTCGAGCACCGCGTTGTGTCCGCCGCCAAATCCCAGATTTTTCTCAAGGCAGAGCACCTTGACCCTCGGCGTATCACCGAAAGTCTCTCTCAATTTTTCCCCCGTACCATCAGGAGATGCATTGTCTACCAAATAGAGGGTCAAATCCACCTCTTTGGTACAGCGCAGCAGCGACTTGGCCGCAGCAGCGGCCTCCTCAAATCCGCCATAAGTGACGATACAGGCGGTGACCTTTTGTTTCTGCATCCGTTTCCATCCACGTAAAACCATGCCGGGCACAGCCGCCGCAGGCACGGGTATTTTGTAATCTTTCTTGCAGTTTATTATACCATCTGCATGCAGTTGAATCAATCTATTTCACCCCCAATGATGGCCGAACTGCACTTTTTGAAAATGTAACCCATCCGGGGCTTCTTGTGTTTCGCTTTTTGGTGTATTATCATGGTAATAAGATGTACAGGCTCAAAATTTTTTATGATCCGGGCCGAATATGGGAGGGAAAACAGATGAATGAATATCTCGCCGAAACTGTCCGTCAGCGGATGGAACGAACTGCCGACGCGCTGAAGAAAAATCGCATGGACGCTTATCTTGTCAAAAGTCGCTCGGAGGTTGTCCCTCTGATCCGCACCCTGCTGCACCCCAACGATACCGTTGCAGTCGGCGGCAGTGTGTCACTGGACGAATGCGGCGTGCTGGATCTGCTGCGCTGCGGCGACTATCAATTTCTTGACCGCTATGCCTCAGGGCTGTCGGGGGAACAGATCGCAGAGATCTACCGCAAGAGCTTTTTTGCCGATGCCTTTTTGTGCAGCACCAACGCCGTGACTGAAAGCGGAGAGCTCTACAATGTGGACGGCAACGGCAACCGGGTCGCCGCGATGACCTTTGGGCCGGCGAGCGTTATTCTTGTCGTCGGCGCCAACAAGATCGTGCGGGATCTCGCGGAGGCCGAACAGCGGGTAAAAGAGTTTGCCGCGCCGGCGAACTGCAAGCGTCTGGCCTGCAAGACCCCCTGTGCCGTGACCGGCAAGTGTGCCGACTGCAGCGGCGACGGGCGGATCTGCTGCACTGCGGTAGTTCACCGTCAACAGCGAATCCCCGGCCGAATCAAGGTCATTCTGGTCGAGGAATCGCTTGGCTACTGATCGTCTCAAATCTTTTACAGCGCAAATAATCACAAAAAAAGAGCGGGGGCCAAAGCCCTCGCTCTCTTTTTTCTGCAAAGCCCCGCACCGCCGTCTGCAGCCAAGTTAAAACCCGTCTCTCAACATGACAGGTGGGTGCCCCGCCTGCAGCTTCTAGCTCCCTTCTTCCTGCATTGCAGGGAGGTCTGCATTCCACTGCCGGACAACAAGCTCCCGTTTAATTAACTTGTCGGATTATAAAAGGCTGCAACAAATCGCACGGCGCAGGGGACCAATTTCTCAGGACACCGAACCGGAATCCTCTCCCTCAATATCATAGAGCTCTTCCAGCCGCTGTGCAAAGATTCCGCCGACCTCATACAGCTCCTCATCATCATCGACAATATCGAGGAACTCCTCGCCGTTCTCCTCGCCCACCCGCATGATGATCAGATCGGCATCGTCTGCGAGTGCGGCCTGTGCCTCTTCCTCGGTTTCGACATAGGGCACTACAGCGAGATAATGCTCTCCGCCGTGATCCAGCGCATCGATCACCTCGAAGACGTGTTCCACACCTGCCTCATCCTCCAGCGTGAGGATATCCGGCGTATATTCTTCCATGCTTTTTTCCGCCCTTTCTGGCGTATTTACCCGCCTTATCACAGGGGCAAAGACGTTTGTTCTAATTAAAAGGATAGCCCAAACAGAGATAGCTGTCAAGGAGATTTTTTATCCGCTTTTTCTTCTGGGCCTTACTCAGATATTACATGTTTTTTCGTCTAAACTCATTTGTGCGGCCCTCCTTCCCGACTGCATTTCCTGTACAAATTAGGGGCAATATGTTAAAATGGGCCTAGCGGAACTTGCTGTCATCACAGCAAATATACGCACCTGTTTTGCACGGTGAAAGGAGGGCTGATGCGCTCTTGAAGCGATTTTTAAAGATTCTTACCAGCCGCAGTCTGTTATTTGCGCTGCTCGCTGTAATCCAGATCGGCGGCTTTTTCTTTTTGGTCTGGCAGTTTAGCAATATCGGCCCTTACACCTATGCAATTATGATCATCCTCAGCGTGCTGGTTCTGGTGGTCGTCTTTGAAAAGGACGACCTCAATCCGTCTTATAAGGTCATGTGGATCATCATCACGGTCATCCTGCCGATCACCGGTGCCGTCATGTATCTTTTATGGGGAGATCGGCGGCTGTCCCCCAAGACCGCACGGATTTTTTCTCAAATTGAACAAAAATCGGCACAGGCAATCGTCCCTCAGCCAGCTTTGTTTGATGTGCTCGAGCGGGCGGACACCACCCTCTCCCGGCAGGCGGAATATCTCTATCGGAACGCAGCAGCCGCTCTCTATTGCGATACCGATTGCCATTATTTCAGCAGCGGCGAGGCCTTTTTTGAATGTTTTTTGGCCGAACTTGAAAAGGCGCAGCGCTGTATTTTTATGGAGTACTTTATTATCGACCCGGGCAAAATGTGGAACACCACCCTCGAGGTCCTGCGCCGCAAGGCCGCTGAGGGAGTCGATGTGCGGGTCATCTGGGACGGTTTCGGCAGTCTGTTCACCCTCCCGCAGGACTATGCCGATACCCTGCGCAAAATGGGAATTCAGGCAGAGGTGTTCAACCCGATCCGGCTGACCTCCCACATCAGCCAATATATCTTTCTCAACCACCGAGACCACCGCAAGATCTGCGTTATTGACGGGGAGGTTGGTTTTACCGGTGGGCTGAATTTTGCGGACGAATATATCAATGTGAAGCGGCGCTTCGGCTATTGGAAGGACACCGCCTTCATCCTGCGCGGACCCGCTGTTTACGCTCTCACAGTGACCTTCTTCAAGATGTGGAGCTTTGTTCACGGCGGCATGCCGGATTACGCCGCCTATCTTCCCAGCCGCCGATATACGACCGACAGCTTTGTGCAGCCGTTTTCCGATACCCCGCTGGATGAAGAAAACGTCTCGGCATCGGCGTATCTCAACATCATTACCCGTGCGCAGCGTTACGTCTATATCACCACCCCTTATCTGGTGATCGATTATGAAATGCAGTCTGCGCTGTCCTTGGCGGCAAAGAGCGGGGTGGATGTGCGGATTGTCACCCCCGGAATTCCGGACAAGCCCTATGTGTATCTTTTAACCCAGAGCTATTACCGCCATCTGTTGGAGGCAGGTGTCCGAATCTACGAATATACTCCCGGTTTCCTTCATGCAAAAATGTATGTCAGCGATGACGCGGTTGCCATTGTCGGCAGCGCAAATATGGATTTCCGCAGCTTATATCTTCATTTTGAAAACTGCTGCGCGTTCTACGGAGGCAAAATCATCGGCGATGTAAGGCAAGATATTGAAAACTGCTTTGCCGTCGGCCGGGAGATCACGCTGGAAGACGTCAAGCGGACGCCTTGGATTCGCCGGCTGCTGCAGATCATCTTCCGCTTTTTCGCCCCTCTGATGTGAGAATCTTATCCGTTTTTTATTTTTCTCTGTTTTGAAAAAATCGAGAAAGGTATTCTTTATCTTTCTCTTCTGCAATCATTAAAAGAGATCTAAATGGGCATAAGGCACCTTTCTAGACTATCTTCATAGGGAAAGGGATTATTCATGAAAAACATCCTTATAATTGACGGTCAGGGAGGCGGTGTCGGGCGCTCCTTGATTGAGCGGCTGCGGGCAAAACTCCCCTCAGCTGAGATCCACGCGGTCGGCACCAATGCAATGGCCACCGCAGCGATGTTGCGTGCCGGTGCCTCCACCGGCGCAACCGGAGAAAACGCCGTCATTATTGCCTCCCGGCGGGCTAAGATCATCGCCGGGCCGCTGGGTATTGCAATGGCCAACAGCATGATGGGAGAATTTACCCCACAGATGGCCGCAGCAGTGGCTGAGAGTGATGCTGACCGGGTGCTGGTTCCAATCAACCGCTGTGGCACCTATGTTGCCGGATCCACTGAACTCTCTCTCGGGCAAGCGGTGGAACAGGCAGCGGAACTCATTGTACAGCTCTGGGACGGCGCACAGCCCTGATTTTATCTCAACGCTATCTCCACATTGCAGTAAGAGGGCGGGATACACCGCGCAAAATCGCGCGTTGTATTCCGCCCTCTTTTTTTGCAATCTCAGAGTTTTTCCCTGTTCTTTTTTGTGCTGTGTCTCATACCGAATAGGACGAGCAATAGAAGGATCACTGCGATCACAAGGTTTCCCCAAGCGTCCAGATAGGGCAGCATCATGCCCCACGCATCCCCCAGCGCGGCGCCGGCCAACACCAAAACGGTATTCCAGATCAGGGACCCCGCTGCCGTCAGCAGCAGAAAAGGGGGAAGCGGCATATGCGCCATACCTGCGGGAATCGAGATTAGGCTGCGCAGAATCGGCACCATCCGGCAGAGAAAAACCGTTTTCTTCTGATATCTTTCATAGGTATCCAGACTGCGGATCAATTCCGCCTCCTCGAGTCCCAGCCAATGCCCCCATCGCCGTGTCAAGGATAATAGCCGACCGCGATCGAGTAGTGTCCCAACTCCATACAGCACGATCGCTCCCAGAACCGATCCCAGCGTGGCAGCAAGGATCACCGACACCGCCGCAAGGGAGGAACGCGTGGTCAAAAAGCCGCCGAAGGTGAGGATAACCTCACTTGGAATCGGCGGAAAGATATTTTCTAAAAAGATTAAAAAAAACACCCCGGCAGCGCCATATTGCTCCATCGCACGCAGGATGATGCTTTGCATTGTGCCCCCTCCCCCTCTCGCCCCATTTTACGAAGAGGGATTTCTTTTTAGAACAGCGCTTTCCCGCATTTCTCCATCAAAAAAGACGGTCGGGCTTTTTACAGTCTCCCGCCGTCTTTTTTTGAATGCAATCTACCAGATGATGCCCATCGATTCAAAGCCGCTCGCCGCTCTCCTGCTGCGATGACAGCAGAAGTGTTCTCGCCGTACGGGGTGCAACCATACGAGAAAAAGCATCCCCCTGTGCAACGTCGCATCCGGCCTCTTTTGCAATTTGCGCCTCCTGTGCATCCGTGACATCCGACATTCTAACCCGGACTCCGAGCGCATGGTTCACGGTGACAAAGCCTCCAATCAACTGTTCGCTATTGGGACGCTTCATCAGATCTTTTGGAATTACCATCTCATCAAAAAACGGCTGCTGCGGCAGATCTGGAAGCAGATTGTGGATCTCCATCAATTCACTGCTGATTGCAAATCCCGCATCCCGTAATCTTTGGAGTACGAGCAACGCGTATTCTCCGGCCCAATAGGTCCCACTGCCGGGGATCTCCAGCCGAAGCAGGCTATGATCTAACCCCGCACTGTCCACCGCTGCCGTCAGCAGATCAATAAAATTCGTCTGGGTCAGCTGCAGCTGGGAGATCCGCACCGTAATCGGGACGGCAATTCCGTCTTTTTTCCACTTGGATAGGACAGCACATACCTGCCGGATCAGATAAAGGTCCAATGTCAGCAAAAATCCGCTCCGCTCAAAGATCGGCAAAAACTCTTTTCTGTCCACCTCGCCTAGGACCGCATTCTTCCATTTTAGATGTGCTTGCATCCCACAGATTTTCCCATTTGAAAGGAAAAAGATCGGGCGCAGCGCCATTTTGAATTCCCCGGTATCCAGTGCCTGCGCGGCCTGCCGCTCAATGCTTCGCCGTCTTGCATCCGATGCGCCCATCTCCGCGGTATAGTACAGGTAGCCTCCCATTCCGTCCCGCTTTGCCCGCATGCGCGCTAAGGAAGCTCTGCGATACAGCTCCGTGGCAGCAATTCTCTCACCCGGCTGCAGATTGCAAAAACCACAGGCAAGCCGGAGATCATAATGTCCCAGCAATGCCCGCACCGGCGCAGCAAGGGCCTGCGAAAACCTCTTTGCCCGGTCTGCCGCAGTTTCCCCCTGCTGCTGGCGAAGCAATAGTGCGAATTCATCCCGACGCACCCGGCAGGCGATCTCCCCGGAGCGCAGTCGATCCCGGATCAGTGCACCGATTCTTCCCAACAGGCGGCTGCCGATCTGCTCGCCAAAAAGCGAGCTGAGTTTTCCAAACCGCACGACATCAAAGCTGACCAATGTCCAGCCGTCCTCCGCTGCGTTGCGGATCCGTGCCACCTGACGCCGAAATCGCGAAAATGACGGCAATCCGGTGGTCGGATCCTGACGGCTGCGTCGCTCCATCGCACGGGTACGCAGCAGATATCCCCCCACGATCCGGGTGATCTGACGCAGGATCTCCTGTTCCTCATCACTCCAGATTCTGGAATCTGCACAGCTGTCGAATCCAATACATCCCCGATAACTCCCGGCATCCAATAGGCTGGACTGCAAGAAAGCGCGGACCCCCGCCTGATCCATCCGCGGCAGCATCCAATCTGCTAGTCCGCCGAATGCATGGACATCATCGCAGCGATAGATATCCTTTTCACGGCTGTTGATCACATTTTCCTTCGGGATCAAAAAGCGTTCCAGAAATTCTCCTCTGCTGGGGACCCCCTCTGCGCACCACTCATAGGTCAGCCGAACCATTTGGTTGTCTTCCTGCTCCGCCTCATAAATATAAGCGCGTGAAACATGGAAATGCTGCCCTGCCGTCCGGAGTACCAGTTCAATCGCCCGGTCTGGGTTTTCCCCTTCATAGAGCATATTGAAGAAGAGATAAAACATATTGTCGTTAAAAGATCCGGCCGACGACGGAGCCGACACCGAATCCGTCGGTGCGGTCTCCCCGAGCTCTCCCGGGTCGGGGATTCCGTGCCGATAGGTCACAAGCTGTCCGCCACCGGCCCGCTTTGCGTCTGCCAGCGCGAGATCCGCCTGCCACATCAGCGCGGAAAAGTCCCTCTCTCCGGGCGAGACCAAGACCAGTCCCACACTGGCCGTGACTTCCAACTGCTGTTTTCCGTCTGCAAATTGTTGGCGCAGCTTTTCACAGAAAAGTTTACCCAACGCCCGCGCTGCACGGCGGCTCGGAACCGGTTTTGCGACTACAAGGGTGATTACGCCGGTGCGTGCCAAGACCGCCCCCTCTCCCGCCGTTGTTGACAGCTTATCCGCCGCACCGATCAGGACAGCTTCCCCGAACAGGGCGCCCAACTGATCCGTTACCTGCTGATAGTGATCGATATCCACCGCATACAGAGCCAGATAACCGCTCTGCAGCTTTTTGAGCATGGTTAGAATCCGCTCGCGCGCCGCCTCTCCATTGAACAATCCGGTAAGAGGATCCCGCTCATTGCGTTTGGCCATCATCAGCGCTTCCCGCTTTTCCTCGTCGATATCGACCAAAAGCGCTACAGCCCGTCTCGGTTTGCCGTCCTGACCATAAATTGTAGCAAGGGTTAGCCGGCACCAGCGGTACACTCCATAGCCGGTGCGCATTCGCAGATCTATGCTGCCGCCTGCACCGCCGGAAAGGACACTGCGGTGCAGTTGTCTAAAAGCGGCGCGGTCGCTCAAATAGATGTTATCGGCGGCGGGGATTCCCTCCTCGTCCACCTCCAGCAGGGGATCTCCCATCATCAATTCCCGCCAGAGAGTGGACTGAAATCCCGCCTCACTGAGGGTGTGCTTTTCAATATCCCACTCGTATGCCTGTTGTGGAGCAGATTCCAGCAGCGCGCGAAACCCATTGTACCAATCGACCATCTGGTCATAGCCCCGCAGCCGCTCTGCCATTGTCGGGGACACCGCCAGCCACAGGGTCCGGCCTTGCAGCCGGCCCGAGCAGTTCACACGGATCGGCTCCTCACCCGGAACCGGCAAAATTCGGACCGAAAAACGCACTTCCCCTTTATCGGAAATCTGTTTTTTGATATTACGGCACAGTTCCGCCCAATCCGCTTCCAAGATCAGCTCCCGCAGGGGGGTGCCCACCGGCGGCAAGCCCATCTGCTCGGTCAGACGTTCATCCACAAATTGCAGTACCGGTTCCCGTGAAAGATCGACACAGACTAAGCCGCCTACCATGCCGCGCAGCGGGTCCGTCTTTGCAGCGCTCATCACCCTCGCCCCCTTAAAAAAAGCCCTGACCGAAAAATCCGGTCAGGGACATTGTACCATAATTTCCCCCATCCTGCCCATATTATGAGCAAAAAAGCAAATATTTCTTCTCAAACAGTCGGGGGATTCACCGCTGCGGTCAGCCGCAGAACTCCTCAGTCAGCTTGCCGAGGATCCCGATTCCGCGGACAATATCCTCATCGCTGGGGGTGGAATAGTTCAGCCGGAAGCACTGGCTGGACGCATCCTCATCGCAGAGGAATGCATTGCCGGGCACCACTGCGACCTTGCGCGCCTGCGCCTGCTTGACAAACTCCAGCATATCGACACCGTCCGGCAGCGTCGCCCACAGGAACATGCCGCCGGTGGGACGGGTATAGGTCACCTTTTTGCTGAAATGGCGATCCATCTCACTCAGCATCAGATTGCATTTGCGCTGATAGACCTTGCGGATCGCGGCAATATGGCCCTCGGTATCGCTGCCGCGCAGCCACTCGTCACAGACCATCTGGCTCCAGGTGTTTGTATGGGTATCGCTGCACTGCTTGATCGTCACAATCTTCTCAACGATCTGCCGATTTGCGATCATATAGGCAAGGCGCATACCGGGCGCAAGGATCTTGGAGAAGCTGCCGCAATAGATGACCATGCCCTTCTCATCGAAGCTCTTGATCGGCGGGACATAGTCTCCCTCAAACCGCAGTTCACCGTAGGGGTTATCCTCAAGCACCGGGACATTGTACTTTACCGCCAGCTCATAAATTGCCTTCCGCTTTGCAAGGCTGGTGACAAGGCCGGTGGGGTTCTGGAAATTCGGGATGACATAAAAGAGTTTCGGACGCGGATTTGCCGCAAAAGCTGCCTCCAGCTTTTCCAGATCAACACCGTCCGCCTCCATCGGGACACCGACCGTCTTGGCGCCGCAGGCGCGGAACGAATTCAGCGCGCCGACAAAGCTGGGATCCTCTGCGATCACGGTGTCTCCCTCATTGCAGAACAGCCGCGCAATAAAATCCATCGCCTGCTGACTGCCGCTCAGAATTGCAACATCATCCTCCGGGCCGCTGATCTTTCCGTAGCGGTTGGCAAACCGCAGCACCGATTCCCGCAGGGAAGCAATCCCCTCGGTGGTGGAATAGAGCAGCATTTTCACCGGCTGTTCCGCCAGAATCTTTTCCGAATAGCGGCGGATATCCGGGATCGGGAAGCACTCGACCGCCGGATTTCCTCCTGCAAAGGAGATCATCTCGGGATCACTCATATTTTTGAGGATCTCACGAATTGCTGAGGGCCGCAGGCTTCTCATCTTTGTTGAAAAATCATACATACTTTCTACCCCTCTCTTTTGGCTTATCTATCTCAGGACAGGCGCCGAACCGGCGCCAATCCTTTTGCCCCTCTTGCTCGATCAAAGATTCTTCGCCGGGTGTCGGGTATAGCTGTAATCCACCGTCACAACCGCAAAATGGTTGGGATCCTCCGCCCGCATCCGATCGGCAATCTCCTTTTTGAGCTGGTCCGGCTTCATTCCAAATTCCGGCGGCATGACCACATCAAAGATCAGATTGGTGTGATCGTCTCCCTTGACCATCCGAAAATCGTGGATTGTCAGCCGAGGATCAATTGTCTGTACCGTTTTTAAGGCCATCTCCCGATGATTGGAAATCTCCTCATCATCGTCGCTGATGGGATCAAGGTGGATCACCAGATGAATTCCATCCTCCTCGAGCACCTGACGTTCAATATTGTCAATGATGTCATGGCTGTGCATCAACTGCTGAGAAGCGCTCATCTCGACATGAACGCTGGCAAAACGGCGCCCCGGACCATAGTCATGGACCATCAGGTCATGCATTCCCAGAACCCCGTCATAACTCATAATCCGCTGACTGAGATGATCGACCAATTCCTCACTGGGCGCCTCGCCGAGCAGTGGATTGAGGGTCTCGCGCACAACGCCAACCCCGCTCCAGAGAATAAACAGTGCCACCGCCATTGCAACCGGGCCATCCAGCGCAAGACCGGTCAGGCGGGCGGCAATCGCCGCAACCAGAACTCCGCCGGTCGATAGGACATCATTGCGGCTGTCCGCTCCGGTCGCCTCCAGCGCCGGGGAACCGATCCGCCGCCCGATGGAGCGGTAGAATGCTGCCATCCACAGCTTTACCAAGATCGAAACGCTCAGCACTACCACTGACAGCAAACTAAATGTGACCTCTGCCGGGTGAAGTGTCCGCTCAAAGCCCGTGCGCAGCAGATCCACCCCAATCGCCATAATTAAGACTGCCACCGACAGGCCGGAAAGATATTCGATCCGTGCGTGACCGAACGGATGCTCGGCATCCGCCGGCTTTCCTCCCAACTTGAAGCCCAGCAACGTGATCAAGCAGCTGGATGCATCCGACAGGTTGTTCACCGCATCCGCCATAATGGAGACACTGCCAAACAACAAGCCGGCCAGAAATTTTCCCCCGCATAACAAAAGATTGCACAGCAGCCCCACAATCCCAGCCAGCGCCCCATACCGTTCCCGTGCGGCAACCGAGCGCACATCCTGTGGATTGCGGATAAACCGCTGAATCAAAAATTCGGTCATCGACCTGTTTCCCCCTGTTGTCCTGCTCCCTTTTCTCTCTCAAAAACAGCAGTTATTAAGGAAACATTATAGCGTTTTACCCTTCAAAAAGCAATCTTTTTTCCCTCTGCAATGCTCACAGCTCCGCCGCCCGGGCAAACTCCCGGATGACGCATAGGCCTACCCTTCCGCTCTTTTCCGGGTGGAACTGACAGCCCGTCACATTGCCGCGGCGCGCCGCGGCACAGATCCGCCGCCCGCCATAGATCGTCTGGGCAAGCAGATCCTCTTTGTGGGTCGGCTTTGCCTCATAGCTGTGAACGAAATAGACCTCCTCACCCGGGCGTACCCCCTCCAGCAGGCTGCCGTCAAAGTCCGACTCGGTGCCTGCCGGCAAAAGGGCGTTCCAGCCCACCTGAGGCACCCTCTGCGGGTTGCTCTCGGTATCGTGGTCGGGGATCTTAACCACCCGGCCGGGGATCAGGCCGAGCCCCTCCCAGTGTCCGAACTCCTCGCTTTCCTCAAACAGCATCTGCATTCCCAAGCAGATGCCGAGCAGCGGGACACCGGCACCGGCGCGCTCGCGGATCGGCTCGATCAGCCCCAACTTCTGCAGCCCCTCCATACCATCCCGAAACGCCCCCACACCGGGAAGGACCAGCGCCCTCGCGCTGCGCACCTCTTCGGGCGTCTTGGCGAACTTCACTGTCGCTCCAAAATGCTCAAACGCCCGCTGGACGCTGAGCAGATTGGAGAGGCCATAATCGATTATGGTGACCTCGCTCATCTTCTCACCTTCACCCCTCGTTTTACAAGTTCCTCTTTCAATCCAGCAACCGTTGCACGGTGATAATGCAGCAGACTGGAAACCGCCACGGCACTGGCGCCCTTTTTTGCAGCGGCGGCGATGTCATCCACACCGCCCGCACCGCCGGTAGCAATCACCGGCACCGGCACCTCGGAGGCCACCGCCTCGATCAGTTCCTCATCCATACCGCGGCCAAGCCCTTCGCGGTCGACACTGGTCAGCAGAATCTCCCCTGCGCCGAGCTTCACCCCGCGCTTTGCCCACTCCACGACATCGAGGCCGGAATGCTCCCGCCCGTTGTCGTAGTACGCTTCCCAGCCGGCGGCGTCCCTGCGCCGCTTTGCCTGAATCGAGAGCACCATGCACTGGCTGCCGTATGCCTGTGCCACCCGGGTGATCAGCTGCGGGTCCTTGATGGCGGCTGTGTTGATCGCCACCTTATCGGCGCCTTGTCCCAGCGCCTTCTGCACGTCCTCCAGCGTTCGAAGCCCCCCGCCCACTGTGATGGGAATAAAGACATCCTCTGTCGTGCGGCGCAGAATATAGGACAGATTGTTGCGATTATACAGGCTTGCGACAATGTCGAGATACAGAATCTCATCAATTCCATCCTCATAATACTCTTTGGCAAAGTCGTGCGGATCCCCCAGTTTGCGCAACCCCTCCAGCTGGATGCCCTTGACCAGATAGTCGTTTTTGACCTCAAGACGGGCAATCAGTCTGATCTTATCTGCCATGAAAAACGTCTCTCCTTTTTGCAAAAATCCATCTCAATCAAAGGCTCGCAGGAGGTGCACCCCAGCCGCACTCCGAATCTCCCTCATAAGGGGTGTGGCGCAGTTTCCAGACACCGTCCTGCCACATCCAGATATGCGGCGAGCGGAACCGATCGGCCAATTCCATAAAGTAATCAAGATCCATTCCCGGATGCTCAAAGCAGTGATACGCCTTGGGGAAGCTCTTCTCGTCGATCGACAGATACTCAAAGATCTCCTTCGCGAACCGTGCAGGGAACTCGCCGTCGAACTTCTTGACCAGCGCCACAGCCTCATCCCGGGTAATTTCCCCGTTGCGGATCTCCTGCGCCGCATCATAGGTGGCCCGTCCGATGCCATACTTAATATAGGTTGTATAGTAGAAGAAATCATCGATCTTGTCATCGATCGAGTTGTATTTGGAGTAGGTGCCGACGGTGCGCTCCGGGCTGGGACGAAACCCGCCGTGCTCCACCGCATAATAATATGCACCCTGCGGATGCCATTTCACATAATAGCCAAGATAGTGCACCTGAATGTGATTTTTCTCGATGTCACTGGTTTCACTGGGCAGATAGATTGCCAGATCCGCCGGATCAATTCCGAAGTCCTCTTCCAGCTGCTGCAGCGAGACACCGCCCAGATAGATGTGATCCCGGTCGTTGGTGGCAAAGAAGTGCTCATCCCGCAGCGCCGATTCATTGTCTGCCAGCGGATTGCCGAACTCCGCCTCATTTTCCCCGTAAAAGACTAGGGGAATCCCAAACTTTGCAGCCATCTTGGGAGCGAGCTGCTTTTGTCCCAGAATAAAAGGCTGGAACGGGTGGAACAGATTCTCGGTTGCAAGGCGGGTCAGCAGCCGGTGGGTGCGGCCGTTCGGGGTGCACAGATAGTTGTCAAAGCCCGCATGGATCCAGCTCTGGAAATTATCCCAGCCCCACGGGGTGTAGATATGAGGTGCCCACGTCACGGTGAGAGGGTGCATCCCATATTTGTATTTCAGCAGATGAGCGGCGTAGAAGCTGTCCTTTCCGCCGGAACCGGGCACCAAGCAGTCATAGCTGCCATCGGTGCGGCGATAGCGGTCGCAGAGCTCCTTGAGCTGTCTCTCGCGGTTCTCCCAGTCGATCTTTCCCTCTTTATTTGCACAGGCAATGCAGGCGTCGCAGATGCCGTCCTCCCGGATGTGCATGCTCTTTTTGACGCTGTGGATCGTGTGCTCGAATTCGTAGCAAGAGTTGGGTTTCTGATTGCTCATGACACAGCTCTTGCAAAACCGCACCTCACGGGGCAGTCCGTATTTCGCCTCGAGCTGGTCTTCGGGAAGATCAGGCGCAAATTTTGCGTAGTCAATCTCCTGATGCGCGGGATAAGGTACCATATCTATAACCTCCTGAATCGGCCGTGCGCCCCATGGGGCAATGCACTTTTAAAATTCTGCAAAAAAAAGACGCGACCGGAAGGGACACCAATCCCTCGGTCAACGTCTTTGTTGATACCCGGAATTATAGCACAGCGGGCGGTGAATTTCAATCTTTTTTTCTGTAAGGCAGACAAACTGTGCGATTTCTCCCTTTTTTTCTAAAAAGATGCCGATGAGATTCTGCCCCATTCTTCTCCTATTTGTGATACAATAATAAAAATAGGAAAAAGGAGGTCCGATACAGTGCAGGACAACGGCAAGGTCATTGCGCTGCTGATCGATGCGGAGAATGTCTCTCCCAAATATATCAAGGCAATCCTCGATGAGGTGGCGGTATATGGCACCCCCGCCTATAAGCGGATCTACGGGGACTGGACCAATAACGATATGTCAAACTGGAAGCGGGTTCTGCTCGAAAACAACCTCACCCCGATTCAGCAATTCAGCTATACGCAGGGAAAGAACGCCACCGACAGCGCCATGATCATCGATGCGATGGATATTCTCTATGCGGAAAATGTTGACGGCTTCTGTCTGGTCTCCTCCGACAGCGATTTTACCAAGCTTGCATCCCGTCTGCGGGAGAGCCGGATGTTTGTGATTGGAATGGGAGAGACCAAAACCCCCACCGCCTTCAAAGCAGCCTGTGATACCTTCAAATATCTTGAAGTTTTGCTCGGCACCAAAACAGAGGAGGAGGCTGTCTCTCCCGCCCGCAATGCGAAAAAAGCTGTGGAAAAGCCTCAAAAGGAGAAAACAGCGCCGCCCGCTGAAAAGCAGGACAAGCCTGAAAAGGCCGAAAAGCCGGAAAAAACAGAAAAGGCCAAAAAGGCGGCAAAGCCCGCACCGGAAAAGGAGACGGTCCCTCCCCCTGCGCTCTCTTCTCCCGTGCAGGAGGATGAACTGGAGACCGCCATTGCTCCGCTGTCTAAAATTATCTCGACGATTGAGAGTCTGATCGACCATGACTGCGACGAGGACGGCTGGATGCAGCTGAGCCAGATTGGGGTCATGCTGGGACGGATCTACGCCGATTTTGACAGCCGCAACTACGGCTATTCCCGCCTGCATAAACTGATCGATGCGACCGGCCGGTTCGAGACAAAATATGAGCCGCTTCCCTCCGGCGGCAGGAACCTGATGGTCCGCAACCGCTGACCCTTTTCCTGCATACCGCAGCTGCCGTTTTTGGGGGACAGCATTAGAGCTAAAAAAGAGAGGCGCTCACCTGCGCCTCTCTTTTTTGTCTTTATAATGCGAAAAATCAGAACTTATCCTTCGGAAGCCGGGCAAACGCCTGCCGGATCTTGTCCTCGCCGAGGGTCAACGCAAGCCGGACATAGCCCTCACCACTGCTGCCGAACACATTGCCCGGAATGACCAGAATGTGATACCGATCCAACAGCTGGCTGGCAAACTCGTGGCTGGTCAAGCCGGTGCGCTTGATGTTGACAAAGAGATAGATGCTGCCCTGCGGCGGAAGAACCGACAGATAGTCGATCTTCCCGATCTCCTCGCAGGCGACCAAGGTGCGGCGGCGGAACTCCTCGATGATGGCGGGCTGCACCTCATGGCGCAGGGAGAGCGCTGCAATCCCCGCCGACTGGGAGATGCTGGGGGCCGAGTACACATTGCTCTCCCCAACCAAGGTAATCGCCTCGATAATCTGCGGCGGCGCAATGACATATCCCAACCGCCAGCCGGTCATGCAATAGTCCTTGCTGAAGGAACGGACCGTGACCGTCCGCTCTGCCATTCCGGGCAGAGTTCCGATTGGAATAAAGGGGCCTGCGTAGCTGAAAATGGTATAAATATCATCCGCGATAACCAGCAGGTCATGCCGTTTGGCCACATCGGCAATCACCTCCAGCGCTTCCCGGTCAAAGCAGCAACCGGTGGGGTTGTTGGGGGTATTAAAGAGGATTGCCTTGGTCTTTTCGGTGATCAGCGGCTCGATGCGGTGGACGTTGACCTCGAAATTCTCCTCCTCGCAGGTCGGCAGCGGCACCAGAACACCGCCGGCCATCTCAATCTGATCCTTATACGGGGAGAAATAGGGCTCCGGAACAATGACTTCGTCCCCCTCGTCCAGCACTGCCTGCATCACAGCCCACATTCCCTGACATGCACTGGTTGTGACTGCGACCTCCTCATCCTTGACTGCAAAGCCAAATTCCTCCTGATAAAAATCGCGGATGGCCTGCCGCAGCCGGGGCATACCACGGGTGTCGGTATAGTGGGTATTCCCCGCCATTGCCTCCTGAAACGCAGCTTCGATGATGCGGTCATCCGTTTTGAGATCGGGATCCCCGATACTGAAGTTAATCAGATCATCAAAGGCTGCAGCACGCGGACCGAGGTCGCCCATCATTGTGGGGTGGCCTCCAGCATATTTTTTCGATACGAAGTTTTTCATTCTCTGTTCTCCCCCTCGCCTGCTATGCGGATTTCTCTCAGGAATTCTGTGATTCCACCACAGTATAATTGAATATTTATACTTTGTCAATGAATAGTTATGCCATCAAAAAGGCTCTGCGCAAAAACATCCGCGCAGAGTCTTTTCCATTTCGCGCGGCGGCATTCAGATTACCTTGCGCTTATCTGCATACATCGCTTCATCAATTTTTCGGATAAAGGTTTCCCCGCTCTCCTCTTCATCCGAAAAGATCTTATACCCCATCGAAAAGGACAGCCGGTAGGGCCGCCTGCAATTCTCATTAAACTCCCTCGTGCGGGCCGCGATGCGTTCGGTCACCAGACGGATTTCTCCCTCATCTCGAACAGAGAGCAGGATAATAAATTCGTCGCCGGCAAATCGGATCAAGATATCGTCTTTTCTCGTTGCAGCCCGCAAGATCTGACCTGCATCCGCGATGGCTTGATCTCCGACAAGATGGCCGCAGCCATCATTGATGGATTTGAACCGGTCAATATCCAGCATAATGCCCGCGCGGTATTTTCCACGCTCGGCTTTCTGGAGCAGCTGGTCGATATTCCGATTGAGATACTGTCGGTTGAATAGACCGGACAGCGGATCTATGTAGGCCTCCTCGCTCTGCAATCCCCCTGATAGGGCAATGAGCGAAATTGCAACCGACACCCAGATCAAGGAGACCCCATACCAAAACATCTGAGCGAGGCTGCCGATAAAAACCGGTACCATGCAGACAGCCACCGGCATCGAGATGTATTTTTCCACCTTACCGCGACGCCGATAAACCAGCCAAAGACTGTATATCAGATAAAAATAGGTCGCCCCAAAGGCAAAATTTGCCAACGCCGTGCGGCTATAAACGTTTTCCTTCGAAATAACAAAAAACACCGGAAAAAACAGGTTCAGCACTGCGCCCAACATAATCAGCATCGCCGGAATCGCAATCAGCGGATAGCATTTTCTCAAACGGCGCAGGCTGTGGTAAAGTCGATAGTCCACGTAGACCGACCAGATAAAGGCAAAAGAGATATTCGCTGCAAAAAGATAGGCATTTGAGGCAATCGCCAGTTGACGAGCACCCCAAAAATGCCGCCCATCCACCGCAAAGGTGAAGGTCTCCACCAAGCATTGCAGCATGGTGATGAGCAGCATTCCCCGATACAATCGCTCGCTGACCATCTCTTCATGGATCCGGGTGCGGGTTGTAATCCACAGCATCAGCACAATCCCAATCCCCACCGCATTGGTACAGATGATCGCCTGCAGGTTCATACAGTCCCCCCACCCCACTGCCCAAAGCTTCATATTTAAAGCCGTTTTTATCAAAAATACCCTAAAAGGGGCAGTTTTATAATCATCTTACTGAATCTATTCGCCAGTGTCAAGAATTCTATTCTCGGGTAATTGAATTTGTTATCCGGGAAATTACCTTTCTTAAAAGATCTTGTATCCCACCCTTTGACAAAAGTCCGAATTCGTACTAAAATAGAAATATAAACGAAAAAAGGAGTTGTTATTTTGTTCCGGCACATCACGCTCCGTCAGGTGCTGACCGCACTGACCGGCAGCGCTATCTTAGCATTCGGCTTATACCATGTTCACTCCTTTGCAGGGGTGACTGAGGGCGGCGTACTGGGCATGACTCTTTTGCTGCGGCATTGGTTTGGGCTCAGTCCTTCCATCTCGGGGCTTATCATGGACTTATCCTGCTACGCGCTGGGCTGGAAACTGCTGGGCAGCCGTTTTCTGGTCTCTTCTCTTCTTGCAAGCGGCGGGTTCTCTCTCTTTTACCGATTGTTTGAGCGCTTTGATCCGCTCTGGCCTGAGTTGGCACAGATGCCGCTTGCAGCCGCTGTCTTGGGAGCCATTTTCGTCGGTTTGGGCGCCGGTCTTTGTGTCCGGGCCGGCGGTGCCGCCGGTGGGGACGATGCGCTCGCAATGAGCATCTCCCACCTTGCACGCATCCCTATCCAGCGCGCCTATCTTCTCACCGATATTGTGGTGCTCGCCTTATCTCTGAGTTACATCCCGCCGAGGCGGATGATCTATTCTCTCTTAACTGTTTTGCTGTCCGGGCAGCTGATTGGTCTTGTACAGCGTTTCGGCCGCACGAAATGCGCTGAATAATCTTTTCTCTGTATCAGTAAACCCCCCTGATTTTTAAAATCAGGGGGGTCTTTTGTGTACCTATATTTTAATTCTGCTGACAGGGTATCACTGCGTTTTTCTTTTCTGCGGTTTGGCCGCCACTGTCCAATGCCGCTTTCTCCTCCCATCGCGCCAAAATCAGCGCTTTGATCAAAAGAATAACGGCAACCTGACAGCCCCAGACCAATCCAAACTGGCTTCTCAAAAAGAGCACCCATTTCCCCACATAGGGAAGATGAAACAGGTAAATTCCCAACAAATCCTCGCGTTTTGTTTGATAGGGATCGAGCATACCGCTCTGTTCCGGATGGGTCCGATAGAATGTCGCGCCCTTTTCATCGGTCTCGATATGGGAAAAACGGTGCAGGATTACAACCGGTTCCTCAAAGCGCTCTGCGCGAAAAGCAATAATCTCTTCCCCTTTTAGTTCCGTATCCTTCTCCAATCTGCGGGTGACCACAAGCGAATTGGTCTTTATCGTCGGTTCCATACTGTTATAGGAAGAAATGGGTTTTCTTTTTGTCCGTTCCGCACGCAGTATCTCTATTGTGTATGTGTTCCGACAAAGGCATCATGTCTTCCTTGCAGCATCCATGGTGTTGGGCTGATCCCTCACATTATTGCTGTTCCATGCAAGGTGGCGCTGCCTGTAATCTTCAGCCCTGTGAAATTGATCTGATATTCTCCTTTGGCTTTTCTCTATCGAGTCAAAAACTTCTGCAAAATTGATACCAATAAAAAAGATAGGCCATCCTCTCGGAAAAGCCTATCTCTTTTTTAGCTGTTATATACCAGTCATCCACCTTGGATCAGGTTCAACAACCATCTTAAGTGAAGTTATTCAATGGTGATCGTGTTGGATTCCGGCAGTTTCTTCTGCTCAACCTTGGGCAACGTCAACCTCAGGATGCCATCCTCAAAAGTGGCGTGTACATCTTTGGGCTCAACCTTCTCGCCCACATAGAAGCTGCGGCTGCACTGACCGGTATAACGCTCCTGACGGATATAATGGCCCTTCTTGTCTTTCTCGTCCTTGTCCAGACCCTTGGAAGCGCTGATGGTCAGATAACCGTTCTTCAGGTCAATCCTGACCTCATCCTTCTTCAAGCCGGGCAGATCGATATCCACCTCATAGCCGTTGTCCAGCTCCCGCACATCGGTCTTCATAACAGCCTTGGCATGTTTGCCATACAGGGCATTACTCACGTCATACAGCGGACGCATCTGGAACACATCATCAAACAGATCATCAAACAAATTCTCACCAAAAATGACAGGCAACATAAGTCATAACCTCCAATCCGTTTTCAAACGGGCTCGTAGCTGTGTGAGAGAAATTCTCCTCGCGATGGCGAGCTTCTGTTACCCGCCGCCCGGCGGGCGGCTCTTTTTTATCTCTTTGAAATCCGGATATCACACCGGGGCTTTTGTCCCTTGCGGTATCTTTCTTTCTGAGAACGCCTTTAGTATACATCCAAAAATTAGCACTGTCAATAGGTAAGTGCTAAAATTCACAAAAGCGTCACATTTGCAATTCTATCAGAAAATAGCCGCTATTTTTCTATAATATTTTATTTTTATATGAAACTTTAGCAATTAGTTTTCATGCTTGCTAATCAGCATTATTGTCTAACGCTAAAATTCCGATAAAAGACTTTTTCTCTTTCCCACGATTGACAAATTCGATAATCCATCTCTGCGATCCAAACACAATGGCAGACGTGTCAGGGGGAGCGATTGTATTTAGTTGAGACTCGATGAACAAGAAAGAGATCTCAAATCCAAAAAAATTAAGCTGACATTCTATGCAAACCATGATACTATGAACACAGAAGAAGAAATTATCAAGTAACGAGGAATGCTGATGGAAAAGGAGAATATCACCTGTCCCTTCTGCGGCTCGCTGGCATCACAGATAAAAGGAGCTCTCAACGCTTCCTATCGCCAATACGACCAAATCCTTTGCAAGCTCATGGAATTGGAGCAGCAAGGCTGTATGGAACTATTTGCCGGTGACTGCCCGCTGGAGGATACCGATGCAGTGCTGAATGCCGAGCAACATTATACCGTTTGCCACTATCTGCGCTGCCGCAGATGCGGCGCTCTCTATTTTTTGGGTGCCTGCATCCGGGGTACACCGGTATTTCGGCAGGTGGAAGACATCGGGAAAGAAAACCTCAGCACCCGGCTGTGGGGCCGGTGCGGGACCTATTTTTCGCAGAAAAAAGGATGAGGTTACTTTCTAACGCGGATGTCGCAAAACTTTCCAGAAAAATCCGCAAAGAGATCACAGCTTTTTAATAGGAAAAAGCCGCAGGTTTTCCTGTGAACCGCCCCAGATTGTACGGACAGCATAAAAAGGCCACTAAGTAGGAAAATATAAAGTTTTAAGCGGAGTGGCGCAGCGTGAGCGGCGCCACTCCAGTTTTTAGTTGGATGCGCTCGTGGTTGT
>CALXIJ010000146.1 GCA_944388335.1 uncultured Pygmaiobacter sp. | reverse complement strand
CTTTTTTCTGTCTTGCCCCATCCGCATTTTACGGGGAGAAAAGCGCCCTCCCGCATCGCCGCGCAGGGCATTTGCTGCGGATTGTGCAGGCAGCTTGCAGATGGGATCACAGCAAATCGCTGAGCGAGGCCATCTGGGCGAGGGTGAGCTGTTCAGGCCGGATCCGCTCGTCCAGCCCGAGGGCCGCCACCGCCTGCTGAAGCCGTTGTTTCGGCAGACCGAGACCTGCGCTGATCGCGTTGACCGCCGTTTTGCGCCGCTGACCAAACGCCGCGCGGATCACCGCAAACATCCGCTCCTCACTGACCGGATGCACCGGCGGCTCTCTCTGCGGCACCAGCTGGATCACCGCGCTGGTCACCTTGGGCGGCGGGGTAAAACTGCCGGGAGAAACCGTGAAGAGAATCTTCGACCTGGCATAATACTGCACCGCAAAGCTGATCGCGCCGGCGCTGCGGGTGCCCGGCTCGGCGCAGATCCTCTCTGCCGCCTCTTTTTGCACCATCACGGTGATGCTCTCCACCGGCAGCCGCTCCTCGAGCAATTTCATCAAGATCGGACTGGTGATGTAATAGGGCAGATTTGCCACCACAGCCACCCGCAGCCCCGCAAATTCCTGCTGAATCAAGGCTGCGAGATCCAGACGCAGCACATCCTCATTGATGACCTTGATATTGTCAAATTCCCCCAGAGTCTCTGCCAAAAGGGGCAGCAGCCTGCGGTCAATCTCAACTGCAACCACCTTGACAGCCCGCAGCGCCGCCTCCTTGGTGAGCACCCCGATCCCCGGGCCGATCTCCAGCACGCCAAAACTGCGGTCGATGCCGGCAGCCTCTACCATCTTGGGGCAGATGCCCGGGTTGACGATAAAATTCTGTCCAAATCCCTTGGAGAGGGAAAATCCATGCCGCTCGCAGAGGGCGCGCACAGTTTTTAGATCGGTAAGATTTGGCATGATTGCTCCATTTCTGCCCTGCCCGCTCTGCAGGCAAAGGCGCTGTATTGCTTTTTTCAGTATAACACATTCCGCGTCTCTTGTCCCGCCGCGCTTGCAGAATCCGCTGCAATCGTATATGATAATACATAATAATAATAATAATACAACAAAAACGGCCTTTGGCCGCATCAGGGAGTTATTTATGGAACGCAGAGATAAAATCAACTATTATCTGGATATTGCCGATACCGTCTCCCGCCGCGGGACCTGCCTGCGACGGAACTACGGCGCAATCATCGTCAAAAATGACGAGATCATCTCCACCGGCTACGTCGGTGCGCCCCGGGGACGCAAAAATTGCAGTGATCTTGGAGTCTGCATCCGAGAGAAGATGAAGATCCCCCGCGGGGAGCGGTATGAACTCTGCCGCAGCGTTCATGCCGAGGCAAACGCCATCATCAGTGCAGACCGCAAATCCATGATCGGTGCGACCTTGTATCTGTCAGGGCGGAATGTCTCTGATGGCAAATATGTCGAGGGTGCCATGTGCTGCGGGATGTGCAAACGGATGATTATCAACGCCGGGATCAGCCGGGTCATCGTCCGGGTGGATGACAACAACTACAAGGTGGTCGAGGTGGAGGACTGGATCCAGAACGATGAGAGTCTGGATGGAACCCTCGGCTATTGATCCCGAATCAGGAAAGCAGAACAGGGCGGCCGGAGGGCCGCTCTGTTCTTTGTCTATCGCATGGAAAGGAAGCGAATGAAATGAAAACCGGATTGGTTTTGGAGGGGGGCGCATTTCGCACCATCTTTTCCACCGGGGTTTGTGATGCACTGATCGATCTGGGGCTGGACTGTGATTATCTGATCGGGGTCTCGGCGGGCATCGCCTATGGTGTGAGTTATCTTTCCGGGCAGAAGGAACGGAACCTCCAGATCCTCACCCAATATGTGCATGACAAGCGGTATATGGGAATCCGCAACCTGCTGCGGCGGGATAACCGCAGCTACTTTGGGTTAAAGTTTGCCTACGAGGAGATCCCGAATAAGCTGATTCCCTTCGATTATAAGGCGTTTGCAGCTTGGCCGGGTGAGGCGGAAGCGGTGGTCACCAGCCTAGAGACCGGCAAGGCGGTCTATCTGCCGGTTCCCCGCCATGACGATCACTTTCTGCTTCTGCAGGCCAGCTGTGCAATGCCGCTGCTCTTTCCCACCTTTGATCTGGGGGATGGTCCGGTCATGGACGGCGGCGCGGCGGACGCCATTCCGTTTGAGCGGGCGTTTGAGATGGGATGCGACCGGGTGACGGTGATCCTGACGCGGGAGCGCAGCTACCACAAAAAGACAGAGAGAATAGAGCCGCTGATCGATTTTGCCTACCGCCGCTGGCCCGCCTTCTGCGACACCATGCGCCGCAGAGCTGAGCGGTACGAGGAACAGCGAGAAAAACTGTTTGACCTCGAGCGGGAGGGACGGGTGCTGGTTATTGCGCCAAAGAGCACCGAGGGCTTCTCCCGGGTCGAGCATGATCTGGAAAAGATCCACGCGCTCTGGAAAGACGGCTACGATCAGGGGATGGCCGCAAAAGAAGAACTCGCAGCTTTCCTCAAGCCGCGCGCCTGACACGCCGGCTCATACCAAAGACAGACAAAAGGGCCGCAGGGAAATCTCCCCTGCGGCCCTTCTTGCGTCCGGGACTAATTACAGCCCCAGCTCCTTTTTCATCTTTTCCAGCTCGCTGTCCACCGACGCATCGGTGCCTGCGGCAGCATACTTTTCCTCCAGTGCCTTGGCCTCATCGACCGGCTCGGTGTTCAGCTGCGCCATTGCGTTGGCCTCGTCCAGCATCCGGTTGGCCTTGTCCTCCATCCGGTCAAAAGCGCTCATCGCGCCCGCAGCCTTATCGGAGGCAGAGCTGACCTCGTTGACCTTCTGCTGGGTCTTGGCCACCGCAACCTTCGCCTTGATCGACTCACGGCGAGCATTGAGGGTCTCGATATCGCTGACCAATTTATCGTGCATCTGACGCATCTTCTGCGCGTTCTCACGAGCCGCTGCATAGGCCGTTGCGAGCCCGGCGCCGGCGCTCTCAAGCTGCTGTTTCTTGGCGATAAAAACCTTTGCATCTCCCTCGTTGCCTGCACTAAGCGCCTTCTTTGCCAGATCCGTGTACTTTTCCACCTCGGCCTGATTCTCGTCCACAAGGCGCTTGGTGCGCGCTTCCTCCGCCATGACGCCGGCGGTCTCCTTCTTGACCTCCGCCAGATTGTCGGCCAGCTCACGCAGATACTGGTCGATCATCTTTGCGGGATCCTCCATCTTATCCAGAACAGCATTGACATTGGCCTGAATGATATCGCTAAATCTCTGAAGAATTCCCATTTTGTACCTCCTGTAAATCCAGTTTTGTATCTTCTCCGCCTCTCGGCGGCAAAAGCAGTTTGAGTCGGTTCCAAAGGATCATTCGTCCTTCTCGTATTTCTTTGCCAGTTCTTCGGCTTCCTCGTCCCCGAACTTTTCCAGCGGCGTGTTGAGGATCTCCGCGGTGCGCTGATCCTCAAGATTTTTCTGCTCTTTTGCCTTTTTCCACCAGAAAAAGGCCAGCAGCAGCACCAGAAGAACTCCGGCCGCCACAACGACGACGATCAGCACCGTCGGCCAAGGCGACTTGGTCACGGTCATAATCCGTTCGGCCGTCTTTTCAAAGGTCAGGGAGAAGAATTCCTCATCCCCCACATCGCTGTTGTAATACCGGTCGAGATAATCCCGCAAAACGCTCAGCGCCTCGCTGTCCATAATCGTTTTGGCCTCGCTGCCTACCGTATAGCCGCAGGTATAGCTGCCTGCACCATCATCACAGAAGACCAGCAAAAAATGCGCCTCATCGGTGAACAGCTGGTCATACAGCGTGTTGGAATAATTCTGAATCGCATCAACGGTGGGACGGACACTGCCCTCCACCGAACGGGCGATATAGACATAGGGCTGCACGCCGGTCAGACGGTAAAAGTTCTTCAGCCCGTCGGTCATCCGGCTCTCGTTCAGAATCCACCCGCATTCGTCGGTGTAGTAGTCGGTCTCATTCACTGCGCCCGCCGGCAGCGGCTCTCTCTCCACGGTAGAGGGTGTGATGTCGCTCTCCCCGCTTCCCAGTGAAACACCGACAATCGGGAAAAAGACCATCAGGGCCACCATCAAAACTACAATTACCGCTATAACAGTGCCGCAGCCGGTGCCGCAGCCGCCCCCGTAATAACGGCGGCCGTAGGGACGCGAGGTGCCGATAAACACCGGTCCCCGGGAATAGTGATAGGAGCGGGACGAACCGCTTCGAAAGCCGCCGCCGAATGAGCGGCCGCTGCGCCCGCCGGAAAATCCACCGGAAAAGCCGCCGCTGGAACGCCCGCCGCCGGAAAAGCCGCCGCTGTGCCCACCGCCGCCGCCACCGCCTCTGCCAGATCTACCCACAACAAAACCTCCTTTGAATCCAAATTTTATTTCGTTTATTGAATCCCCGCACACCGCCGCTTTTCCCGCGGCGTGCAAAAACAGTATTCTCAGCGCTGCCGGCCTCTTGCAGATTATTGGGACAATCTGTCTTTTCTCTCAGCAAGAGGCCTGTTTGACTGTTTGAGATAATTAAAACATACCCGCCTTTAAAATGCAAACACCTCCCCGGCACATTTTTGCCCGCGGGGTGCGGGCGGCGTGTTCCCTGAGTATCCGCAGATTTGAATCTTCTGTTTTCTCTTTCTATCTTCTTTATTCTTTTAAATTCTCACTTTTTGTTGATTTGCGAATCCACCGCATATCCCTTTTTTGTTTTTCCGTGCCGGATCTCCCCACCGCTTTTCCACGTTCGGGACAATGGCAAAAGCGGGCGTCCCTCCAAGGACAGGAGGGCGCCCGCAGTACAGTTATAAATCCAAGTCGGTTTGGAGGGATGCGCTTTATTCCGACGCAAAGGCACAGGAGCGAATCCGGTCGATCAGTTCCTGTTTTTCCGTCTTTGGCAGGAAAGCCGCCTCAGCGGAGTAAATCAACATCTGGACGAGATCTGCCCGTGTAAAGCCCATCTCATTGAGGCAGTGGTCGTACTCGGTATCCAGATCAATGCCGGAGAGGATCATGTTGTCGGTGTTGATCGTGACCCGCATTCCCATATCAAACAGCCGCTTTGCCGGGTGCTCGGCATAGCTGGGCTGACTCTGGCACTGGATATTGCTGGTGGGACAGATTTCAAGGGTAACTTTCTCTTTGATCGCCCGCTCGCACAGGGCTTTGTCGTCATAGATATGGTGCCCATGACCGACCCGCTTTGTCCCAAAATCCAGCGCATCCCGCACCGTTTCGGGTCCCTGACTGTCCCCCGCATGACAGGTAAAGGGGATTTCCAGCCGCTTTGCCAGATCAAAGATCGGAGCAAAGTTCTTCAGCGGCACAATCCCCTCCGCGCCGGCGAGGTCGATTGCCACAACCCCCTTGCCGAGATACTCTTTTGCAAGGTGCACCGTCTCGAGGTTCTGCTCCATATTCGCCGTCTCCGGGCCGACACACATCGTGCAGAGGATGATGCCGATCTTGATGTCGGGATTGGCGCGCAGGCCCTCTTCTCGGCCCTGCAAAACCGCCTCAATCGCATCCCGCTGGGTCATTCCCCGCCGCAGATGCAGCTGGGGTGCAAATCGGATCTCAGCATAGGCCAGCCCCTGTGAAGCCAGCAGTCCGATCAGCTCCCGGGTGACCCGTGCCAGCGAGGCGGGATCCTGCAGAATCTGCAGCGGCAGCTCGAACCGTTTGAGATACTCATTGACGCTGCGGCAATCGGCAGTGACCACGATAAAATGGCGGAACCCCTCAAGATCCTGTGCCGGCATCTGGATCCCCTGTTCCTGTGCCAGCTCCCACGCGGTCTCTGGCAGGACCGACCCGTCAAGATGCAGATGCAGATCAATCTTGGGCAGTGAATAGTTTGACATGGTGCTTGTCCTCCTCTGGCTGATTTTTCTTCTTTTATCATATCCAATCCCGGCAGCGATGTCAAAAAACCGCCTCTTGTTTTTTTGACGGCGCGGGAGTATCTTTAATTCAAGCAATCCATCCGGCACATCCGCCGAAAAGAAGGTATTTTTATGAGAGAGATCCTTTGTTTTGGAGATTCCAACACCTATGGCTATATCCCGGGATCCGGACAGCGTTATCCACGGGACATCCGCTGGAGCGGCCGTCTGGAGGGACTGCTCGGCGCCGGATACCACGTTGTGGAAGAGGGGATGAACGGCCGCACCACCGCATTTGAGGATGCGCTGCAGCCCTGGCGCAGTGCGCTGGGCTATATTGTCCCCTGCATCAAGAGCCATGCCCCGCTGGATCTGATTGTCATCATGCTCGGCACCAATGACGCCAAGACCCGTTATGGGGTGTCTGCCGAGGAAATTGGATTCGGGATGCGCTCTCTGGTGATCGAGATTGAGACCTTCTTTCGCTACAACGCCGCACGCGCCGGCCGGTGTCCCAAGCTGTTGATTATCAGCCCGGTGCCGATGCCCTCTACCGGCGGCGATCCCGAGTTCAACGAATCCTCCCTGCAAAAGCAGGCCGCACTGGCCGGGGTCTTTCGTCAGGTGGCGGATGAGATGGGGTGTGCTTTTGCGGCGGCTGAGGAGTGGATTGGGCCCGAGCTGCTCGGAGCAGACCAGTGCCATTTTCTCGAACAGGCGCATACCATTTTTGCCCAGCGGGTTGCCGGGGTGATTCGGGAACTTCTGGAATGATCTCTCCCAGAATTTGCAGAGTTCTCTGTCGAAATGCTCAGTTCAATGAAAAGGAGAAAAGCGCGTCCCCGCAGCTTTGGCTGTCGGAACGCGCTTTTTGATTCTGTTCATTTCTTTGAAAAGAAGAGGATCTTGCCGTTTTCCTCGTCCACCTCATACCGCAGATCAAAGAGGCTGCAGAACTGATCCGCGGTCAACCCGATGCAGAAAGAAGCCTTTACATTATGGTCTTCCTCGGTGGTGAGATACTGCAGCGGAATCCTTTTTCCATTGCGGGTCAGGGTAACCGACTGGATCCCATCCTCATAGACGGACTCCATCTCCCAGTGATTCTGCCCAATCGTCCAGCTGCTGAAAAAGCGATCTTCTTCCGCGCGCAGGCTATACTGTCCGCCGAGCGCCCGCACATACTCTCGGATGATGAGCGGCATGCTGGATCCATCGGAGTAAAATCCGATGTCCGAAACCATCATATAGCTTTTTTCTTCCTCGTTGTACCAGCTATAAAGATAGTCATCGGTGGTCAGCCCATAGGGGTTATAGGGGTTATCCTGATCCGCATATTCCATCTTTGCCCCGTCAAGTTCAATCTGGTCCAGCCAGCTGCGGTGTTTGCCTGCAAGATAGTTCTGCGGCACCTGCAGGTCGTCAATCTTTTTGTCAACGCACAGTTGAGCGTAAAGGTTTGCAATCCGGTCATATAATCCCTGACGCTCATTCTGCCCATTGACCGGCAGGTCCGTTATATTCACCCACGTTTTATTCTGCTGGGCGGCCTCTTGTGACGGATACCAGACAAGATGCACCCGCATCAGCGGATTCTCCCGCATAAACTGCAGCCCGTTGTACTCTTGTTCCGGAAGGTAAACCTTATCCGCCGCGAGGATCGCATCCACCACCGCATCAATCTGGGAAAACGAGGTCAGATACAGCCATCCTGTGTCCGGGTGACAGCAGCTGCTGGCGGCGATTTTTGCCGCCGCCTCATCGTAGTAGAGCTCTTGTACTGCCCAAAGATAGTCACAGGAGATTTCCTTGGTGTAAAAGGGGGTTGTGCTCGCATCGATTATAATCGGGGACAGATAACTGTTCGCCTTGAATTCCAGTCCCCTGTCGGTCGTGCGAAAATGGTATTCCATATTATCCGGAGTCTGTTGGATCAGTTCGCTGTCCAAGAGCTCATAGGGCTCTTGGCAGAGGGTATCTACATACTCCAACACCTCTTTTTCGCCGTAAATCTCCCCGTCGGCCCCAACGCATCCCACGGCGGATCCTGCCAGCAGCACCGCCAGCAATAGGGAGGCAATTCGTTTCCACCTCATTTCTGTTCCTCCTGTGGTTTGCCCTCAGTCTCTCTCCCGATCAGCTCGGACAATTTTTGGGTGAGCAGTTTAAAATCAATCGGCTTTGCAATATGCCCGTTCATGCCGGCCGCGGTGGTCTTGGCAATGTCCTCCGCAAAGGCGTTGGCCGTCACCGCGATGATCGGCACCGTGGCAGCATCCGGCCGGTCCAGCGCACGGATCGCCGCCGCCGCACCGCAGCCATCCAGCTCCGGCATCTGCATGTCCATCAAGATTGCGTCAAATGTATAAGGCGCCGCCGCTTGGAACAAATGCACCGCCTGCAGGCCGTTGAATGCCTGTACTATCTCTACCCCGCAGCCGGTCAGCACCTCCGTAGCAATCTCCATATTCAGTTCATTGTCCTCTGCCAGCAGGATTCGAAGCCCTTTGAGCTGGAATTCCTGCCGCACCGGCTCGATTTCCTCTTTTCGCTGCTGCCGCGCCGCCGCCAACGGCAGCACAACGGTGAAGCGGCTGCCCTTTTCCAGCTCGCTTTCCACCGAAATTTCCCCGCTCATCTGCTGGACCAAACTCTTGACGATCGGCATTCCAAGACCGGTGCCGACCGGAGAATTTGCTGAGAAGCGCGCCTCTCTCGCATAGGGTTCAAACAGATGCTTGAGAAAATTGGGCGACATGCCAATTCCGGTATCCTCGACAACAATCTCATATTTGCTGTGCTGTTCGAATACAAATTCCCGTACTCTGACAGCGATCGATGCGCCCGGGTTGCTGTACTTGAAGGCATTGGAAATCAGATTTGTCAGGATCTGCCCCAGCCGCTGGGCATCCCCCAGCACCATACTGTTTTTGGCCTGAACCTCGACTGTAAATTTTTTGTGTTCCTCCTCCGCCCGGGCACGAAATAGTTCGGTATTCTCTTCAACGCAGCGGCACAGGTCAAACGCTGTATTCTGCAGCCGGTTGCCCCCCTGTTCCAGCCGTGACAGCTCGAGGATATCATTGATGAGCGCGAGCAGCTGCTTGCCGGCGAACTCGATCTTCTTCATGTAGTCATTAACCTTATCCCAATCGCCCCGGTTCTTCTGGGCAAGGCCGCTGAACCCGATAATTGCATTGAGCGGGGTGCGCATGTCGTGGGACATATTGCTGAAAAAGGCCGATTTTTCCTTGGTGCTGCGCCGCGCGGTATCCAATGCCTCTTGAAGCAGGATAGTCTGCTGCAGCTGACGGCGTTTTTCCAGATCGACCTCCCTGAAGCAGAGGATTACTTCCTCCGGGTCGAGCTGCGGATTGTAAAGGGTGCGGATATTGACCCATCGGTATCCCTTCTCAAATCGACGCTGGTAGTCGCCGCCGTAATCTGCAACGCCCTGCTCTACCCGCTGGCGGATACTTGTCAGGGAAAAACTGCGCTCGAATTCCTGATAGGTTCCCGGTTCTACCAGCCCCTGAACCGTCCTGAGGAGCTTTTCATATTCTCCTCGCACCGGCAGTACAGCCTGCATATCCTGCGCCTGTTTGATGGCTTCATACACGCCGCTGGTATAGTTGACCCGGTAGACGGCATAGAACGAATCCCCCAGAATCTGGATGGTATTTCCTGCCCGCTGGATCCGTCTGTTTTGGAGCAGGTCCCGCACTACCATTCCCGCAAGGATAAAAAACATCAGGCAGGCAATCCCTCCCAGCAGGTAGACAGTGAGGTTGCGGTCTCCCATCAGCAGGGTGTCGATTGGCACGGTCAGGATGACCACCCAGCCGTTTTCCATCTGGGCATAATAAGCGCCGCGGCTTACCCCTTCAAAATCCTCAAAAAAGGAATCATAGGAAGAAAAAGAGCCGTCCTCGATCCCCCGCAGCAGCTGTGTGCTGTACTCCTGCAGCGTCTGTTCCGAGGCATTCCATCTTGTATTGGAATAAATCAACGTTCCATTTGTATCGCACAGATAAAGGGAATAGCTCTCCGGCAGGCTGCTAGTTCCCATACTGCTGTGAAAATTCTGCGGATAGATGTCCATCACCAGTACATCTCCCCCCCTCAGCTGCTTTGCCGCGGTAATCATCTTGTTGCCGGTGATGACGTCCTGATAGGCGCTGGTAAAGATCAGTGCGCCGTCTGCGGCTATTGCCTGCTGATACCAATCAGTGGCAGTATAGTCGTAATTTTCGTCCCCCTCCCAGGGATTGGCTGCGACAATCTGTCCCCCGATTACGGCATAAGGGTCGATCACGTTTTCTCCGACGATATTTGTCATCTTCTCAAAATAACCGCGCAGCCAATCATGGATTTCCTGTGTTGATTTCTGCTCGGCAATCATTTCCTCGAGATATTGTCCCCCAAGCTCGAGAAACCCCCGGAACGAATTGAGGTGTCCCTCCTCCTCGGCTGCATAGCTGTGTGCCAGCGACATCCCAAGGCTGCGGGCGTTCTGCAATATCTTGCTGCGCACCAGCGTGACGCTCAGGGTCAGCAGCGCCACAAAGACGATCAGCAGCAAAATGCTCAGCACGGTATTGGTGGAAAGGCGTGTTTTGCGCGTTTTGTGTTTCATCGGTCTCATTCACTCCTCTGGTCCCGCCGTTTTTCAAACGCTTTGCCGACAGCGGTCATCCAAGTGCACAGGCTCTGTAATTACATTATAAAAATGCCGGATTTGTGCTGTCAATATGCAGTTTTTCTTTTGGAGCCCGCGGCGATTTTCGACCTGTTTTATTGTTTGACACATGCCCTGTTCCGGTGTAGAATAGTGGAGTGTATACGCTATTCGGCCCATGTGGCCGCCGGCCCCTTTGCACAACAGAATTCTGTAAAAAGATTAGGCGGTATTCAAATGGCTTTTTTCGAAAAGATTTTCGGCAGCTTTTCCGATAAGGAACTCAAAAAGATCCGTCCCATTGCGGACAAGGTTCTCGCATT
>CALXIJ010000145.1 GCA_944388335.1 uncultured Pygmaiobacter sp. | reverse complement strand
GCGGGCCGACATTCCGCTTCGCCGCCCCTGAAAGCAGCCCGGCGCGGGAGACCCGGCAGCCGGGCTGCGGCGGGAGCGCCCGGCGCAGAGAGGACGGTGGCCCGGCGCAGCCGCCGTCCGGATGTGGCGGTATGCGATGCAGCGGGACCGGCGCGGCGGACCTGTGCGCGTATGCGCCGTTTCCCTGAAAGGGCGCGCCAAAAAAAGCCGCAAAGACAAAACAACAGCTCAAAGCGCTCAGGGAGAGGGCGTCGGCGCAGCGGGCTGCGCGCGCTCTTTTTGCCGCTTGTGCCGCTGGTGAACCAGCTGGTGCAGATAGACGCTGGCCCCGGCGCAGAGCAGACCCTGCACCACTGCGGTGAAGAGCGCGTTCATCACTGCGGTCAACCCCCGCGGGGTGGTCTGGCCGAGGGTCCAGACGGCGGCGATGAGGACGCCCGCAATGCCGAGCAGCAGCGGGATCTTGTGGTCGTCCACCGCGGGCGAGCGCTTGAGCAGCGTCCCGAAAAAACAGAGTGCCGGCACCGCCGCGAGCAGTTCGGGCTGGATAAATTCTCCCCAAAAAGACAGATCCATCTCGGATTTCCCCCCCTTGGCAATCCCCCTCAAAGCGAGGATCCCCTCGCTTCAACCTATGCCGGAGGAAAAAAGGACAGAACAGCGGACAGGAAAAACGCCCCGCCGATTGATTTTGCCCCCAAAAGCATTTATACTGAAAATAAGGCCAGACCCCGCGCGGGCGCGCCCGGCGGGGGAATATCCACCCCTGAAGGAGGGAACCGCATGGAACGATTTGTAATTACCATCGCCCGGGAAAATGGCAGCGGCGGCCGGATGATCGGCGAGAGCCTTGCCAAGTATCTGAATGTCCCCTTTTACAACCGCGCCCTGCTGCGGCTGGCGTCGGACGAGAGCGGCATCAGCGAGCAGCTGTTTGCAAAGGCGGACGAGGATGTGCGCCGCACCCATCTGTTCCGGGTCGCGCGGGATGCGCTGCGCGGCGAGGTCATCCCGCCGGACAGCGATGATTTTGTCTCGAATGAAAACCTCTTTCGGTATCAGGCGCGGATCATTCTGGAGCTGGCCCGCACCGAGAACTGCGTCATTATCGGGCGCTGTGCCGATTACATCCTGAAGGACAACCCGAATGTGGTCCGGATCTTCATCCACGCCCCGATGCCCGACCGGATCCAGACCATCATGAAACGGCACAACCTCAGCGAAGAGGCCGCCCGCAAGGAGATTGCCCGGGTGGATAAGCGGCGGGCAAACTACTACCGCACCTTCACCGGCAGCGATTGGCGGGACGCCGGGCACTATGACCTCTGTCTTGATTCCACCGCGCTGGGCAGTGAGCGCTGCGTCGAGCTGGCGGCAAAGTTTGTCAAGCTCCGGCTCGAGATCTGAGAGAAAAAAGAGCAAAACAAAAGGATGCCGGCGGCAGGAAAACTCCTGCCGCCGGCATCCTTTTGTCAGCGGATCCATGCGGTTTTCTCAGCCTCTGGCCGACGGGACGGTCAGAAGGTGGGCAGAACCAGCGGGGATGCCGCCGGCGGGGATAAACCGCAGAAAGGCGAAACTCAGAGCAGCGCCTCAATAAAATCGCTCAGGATATCCAGCTGGGTCTCGGCGACGGTGAGGGGAGCCAGCTCCTCAATGGTGAAGAAGGAGAGTTGCTTGGACTCCCTGCTGCAGCGCAGCACCGGCTCCTTATCCAGAACAATCCAGTAGACGGCGCTGACGATCCGGGCAATGTTGCCGTCCGGATAGGAGGCGATCCGGCTGGGATCCGAGTAGACCCCGACAAACTGCATCTGGGTGGGGGAGACCTTCAGCCCGGTCTCCTCAAGGATCTCCCGCAGGATGCAGTCCTCAAGGCTCTCCTCCGGTTCCATCGCGCCCCCGATGAAGGCCCAGCGGTCGCTGTCGGCACGGCTCTCCATCAAATAGCGGTCCTGATACTGAATGATGGCGCAGGTGCCGAGGATCGGCGGTCGATTGGGGCGGGGCGCCGCGGGATTTTTGTAATAAAAGGTGGCTTCCGACATTACAGGGCCCTCCTTTCCAGCGGTCTTTGTCTTTATTGTAACACAGTCTCGCCGTCCCGGAAAGAGGCAGGAGGGAAAACCCGGTCATCCCACCTGATGATGCTGGAAGATCCGGTTGCGGTTTGCCATAAAGAGCCCGAACGAGGTGAAAGCCGAGACCATGTCGGCGATCGGTTCGGCCCAATAAATCCCGACCACCCCGAAGAAATGGGGCAGGATCAGGGCCAGCGGGATCAGCAGAAAGACCTTGCGCAGCAGTGCGAGGAAGAGGCTGATCTTGGCCTGCCCCAGCGAGAGGAAGGTGATCTGGCAGGAAAGCTGCAGCCCAAACGCCCAGATGCCGGCAAAGTAGATCGGCATCATCTTGGCGGTCAGCTCCAGCAGCGACGCGTCGGCGGTAAAGACCCGGGCGAAGACGCTGGGCAGGAATACCATCAGCAGGCAGCAGACGGTGGTATAGATGAGGATCGAGACCAGCAGCTTGCGGAAGGTCTCCTTGGCGCGGTCGACGTTCCCCGCCCCGAAGTTATAGCTGATGATCGGCTGGGCCCCCTGTGCAACGCCCTGACTGGGCAGGGTGATAAACTGCAGCAGGCTGGTCATGATCGCGAGAGTGCCGACGTAGAGGTCGCCGCCGTAGTCCTGCAGACCGCGGTTGAGGACGATGTTGACAAGGCTCTCGGTCGCCTGCATCACAAAGGGAGAGATCCCGAGCGCCAGAATCGAGCGGATCAGCGCGGGCGGCAGCCGCAGGTTTTCCCGCCGGATCCGCAGCCGGCTGCGCCGGCTGACGAGGAAGAGGACAATCCATGCCGCGCTGATTCCCTGCGAGAGGATGGTCGCGAGCGCCGCGCCCTGTACCCCCATCCCGAACAGGAAGATGAAGACCGGGTCGAGGATGATGTTGCAGATCGCGCCGATCAGCACGCTGAGCATCGCAGTGGCCGCAAAGCCCTGCGCGCTGATAAAGGTGTTGAGCCCGAGTGCCAGCATGACAAAGACGGTGCCCATCAGATAGATGGTCAGATAGTCGTCCGCATACCCGAAGATATTGTCCGACGCGCCGAACAGATAGAGCAGCGGCCGCTTGAAGACAAAGATCACCGCGGTGAGAACCACGGCTAAGAGAAGCAGCAGCACGCAGCTGGTGCCGAGGATCTTCTCGGCATCTTCATCCCGGCCCTCCCCCATCCGCATGCTGGCCAGAGGGGCGGCCCCCATCCCGACAAAGGCGGCGAAGGCGGAGATAATCATCAGAATCGGAAAGGTAATGCCGAGACCGGTCAGCGCCATCGCGCCGGTTTCCGGGATATTGCCGATATAGATCCGGTCGACGATATTGTAGAGCACATTGATCAGCTGGGCAATGACGGTGGGGATGGCCAGCTTGACCAGCAGCCGTCCGATCGGCTGGGTACCAAGTGGATTTTGAGCGGAATTCAACCAAAAGACCTCCTTATAACATAGGAATGCGACCTCTTCTTTCCGCATAGGAATAAAGGGATGGGAGAGGACAGGCTTAATATGAATCTGTGACCAAAAGGGCCTAAAAAGAAATTATAATACGGTACAGCGGAAAAGACAATACGCCGTGCAGGCGCCGGAGGCGGCGGACGGTGCCCCGCGTTGACGCATCGCGCGGGATTGCCTATAATAAATGCATCACACGCCGCGCGTTCGGCCAAAAACAGGAGACAAGAAAACAGGAGACGTGAAAGATGAAATTTGACTATGATGTGGGAATTATCGGGGCGGGGCCGGCCGGCCTAGCCGCGGCAATCTACGCGGCACGCGGGGGGCTGTCGGCGGTCTGCTTTGAAAAAGAGGTCCACGGCGGGCAGATCATCAACTCGCCCGAGGTCGAAAACTACCCCGCGCTGGGCAAGGTCAGCGGGGTGGAGTTTGCCAGCGCCCTCTACGATCAGGCCACCGGCTTTGGCGCCGAGGTGGAGTATGAGGAGATCCTCTCGACCGACCTCAAAGGGGAGGTCAAGGTCCTGCGCAGCGCCGACCGGGAGTGGAAGGTGCGGGCGGCTATCCTCGCCGGCGGGGTCCAGCGCCGCAAGCTGGGCTGCCCGGGGGAGGACCGGCTGCTGGGACGCGGGGTCAGCTACTGCGCAACCTGCGACGGGGCCTTCTTCACCGGCAAGACGGCCGCGGTGGTCGGCGGCGGCAATACCGCGGTGGAGGACGCGCTGTATCTGGCGACCCTCTGCGAAAAGGTTTATCTGATCCACCGGCGGCAGGGCTTCCGCGCGACCGAGGCCGAGCTGGCCAAGCTGCGGGGCAATCCCAAGGTGGAGTTCGTCCTCGACGCGACGGTGGCCGAGGTGCGGGGAGAGGACAAGGTCGAGAGCCTGCTGATCAGGAGCACCACCGGCGGCCCCGACCGGGAGCTTGCAGTCTCGGCGGTCTTTGTGGCGGTCGGACTGATCCCGGGCAACGGGCAGTTCGCCGACCAGCTGCCCCTCACACAGGATGGCTATCTGATCGCGGACGAGAACTGCCGCACCGCCCTGCCGCGGGTCTATGCCGCGGGGGATGCCCGGCAGAAAACGCTGCGCCAGCTGGTCACCGCGACAGCGGACGGCGCGCTGGCCGCGAGCAGCGCGGTTGCCGATCTGATGGGGGACGCGGTCCTCTAAACCGCAGAAAAAGGAGCAAATACGCATGACCGGAAAGACCAAACCGCGCTCCCGGCGCGGCCTTTTGACCCTGCTGCTGGGGATCCTGCTTGCAGCGGGCACCATCGTCGCAGTGGCCGGCAGTCTGCACAGGGCGCCCGCCTCCGCCAGCGCCCCTGAGGCGGGCGGCTCCGCCGCACAGGACAGCGCTGCCGGCAAAGGACAGCAGCCGGGGGAGGCGCCTGCCGCCGCGGGGGAGGAGTACCGGGCGATCTGGATCACCTATCTCGAGTACCAGCAGATGGATCTCTCGAGCGAGGCGGCCTTCCGCAGCCAGATCGCGACCGCCTTTGACCAGATCAAGGCGCTGGGGGTCCGCACCGTCATCGCCCATGTGCGCCCGTTCGGGGATGCGCTGTATGACAGCGACTATTTCCCCTGGAGCCATCTGATCACCGGCACGCAGGGGGCGGACCCGGGATATGACCCGCTGGCGGTGATGATCGAGGAGGCGCACAGCCGCGCGCTGCGGCTGGAGGCGCTGGTCAACCCCTATCGGATCCGGGGCTCGGCGGCGATGCCAAAGACCCTCGCGGAGGAGAACCCCGCATCGGCCTTCGCGGCGGATCCCGCGCGGGCCGACTGGGTGGTCGAGCAGGGAGAAGGGCTCTATTACAACCCCGCCATCCCCGAGGTGCGCGCGCTGATCGTGAATGGGGTGCGGGAGATCTGCGAGAACTATCAGGTCGACGGAATCCAGTTTGACGACTATTTCTACCCCGAAGGAGCAGATGACAGCTTCGATCAGGCGGCGTATGACCGCCTCGCATCGGGGGAGAGCCGGGCCGATTGGCGGCGGGAGAATGTCAACGCGCTGGTGCGGGACACCTATGCCGCAATCAAGGAGGTCAACCCCGAGATCACCTTTGGAATCAGTCCTCAGGGGAATAATGACAATAATTACAACATTCAGTATAGTGATGTTGCCCTCTGGATGTCACAGCAGGGGTATGTCGACTATGTGATGCCCCAGATCTACTGGGGATTCGACTACCGCACCGCCGGCGGACAGGAGCAGTTTGCGTTTGAAAACTGCCTTGCCGGCTGGCTGGCGCTGCCCCGCCTGCCGGAGGTAAAGCTCTATGTCGGGCTCGGCGCCTACCGGATCGGGGTGGGGGACGGCGGCAGCAACCCGCAGGACGAGTGGTTTTGCGGGGAGAATCTCGCCCGGCAGGTCACCGCGCTGCGGGAGGCCGGAGCAGACGGATATGGGCTGTACAGCTACCGCTGGCTGTTTGGCACAGACCAGCCGCAGGCGGCGCCCGAGACGGCGGCCCTGACCGCGGTCAACGGATAAAGGAAAATACAAATAGTTATTTTAGATGTGAATATTACATATTATCTCTGGAGGAAATCATCGGATGAGAATGCGACATAAGGCCTATGCCCGGCCGGAGCTGGAGGGCTGTCCCTTCTTTATCGGGGATCCCGAGCACTGGCGCGGGCAGTGGCAGCAGGCGTTCAGCGCGCAGCGGCCGCTGGTGCTGGAGCTGGGCTGCGGCAAGGGCGCCTATGCGGCGGCGGTGGCCAGTGCCCACCCCGAGATCAACTATCTGGCGGTGGACTACCTCAGCGACGTGCTGGTGCTGGCAAAGCGGAAGGTGGAACAGGCCTATGCCGAGGCCGGCCGCCCGGTGGACAACTGCCGGCTGACCGCGCTGAACATCCAGTGGATCGACGCGGATCTCAGCGAGGCGGATCAGGTGGAGCGGATCCACATCAACTTCTGCAATCCCTGGCCGAAATTCGGCCACAAAAAGCGGCGTCTGACCCATCCGCGGCAGCTGATGCACTATCGCACCTTCCTGCGGGACGGCGGGGAGATCTGGTTCAAGACCGACGACGAGGGACTGTACCGGGAGAGTCTGGATTACTTTGCCGAGTGCGGGTTCTCGCTGCGGTATGCGACCGAGGATCTGCACAGAGAGGAGCCGGCTTGGAATCTGCGGACCGAGTACGAGGAGAAGTTCGCCGCCCTCGGGGTGCCGATCAAGGCGCTGATTGCGGTCAAGGAGCCGCTGGCGACCGATTGAAGGATTCGGGAAAAATGACAGGGGGCAAAAGGCGCTGCGGTGCCCTTCGCTCCCTTTTTTGTCCCGCTGCCCGAAGAGGGGCGGCAAAATAAGCGGGGAGGACTGCGGGGGCCGGGGTTAAGAAAGTGATAAGATCCACAAAAAAAGCTGGCGGCGGTGGTAAAAATATGGTATTGTAAGAACAATTTCACCTTTTATACGGGGGCAGGAGCGAAGAAAAGAAAAGTGACAGGAGGAAAAAAGATGAAGGAAAGACTGCGGCTGCGGGATACGGTGCTGGTGGGCAGCATGCTGTTCGGGCTCTTTTTCGGAGCGGGGAATCTGATCTTCCCGGTTTATCTGGGGCAGATGGCGGGGAGAAGGGTCTGGATTGCCGCGGTGGGGCTGCTCATTACCGGCGTGGGCCTGCCGCTGCTGGGGGTCGCGGCGCAGGGGATCAGCCGGGTCAGCGGCCTGAGGGAACTGGCCGGCAAGGTCGGGCCGCGGTATGGCCTGCTGTTTACCTGTGCGCTCTATCTGACCATCGGGCCGCTGTTTGCGATTCCCCGCTGCGCGAGCGTCTCCTTTACCGTCGGGCTTGAACCGATGGGGCTGTCCGGCGGGGTGCCGCTGGCGGTGTTCTCCTTCCTCTTTTTTGCCGCGACGCTGGCGTTTTCCCTCTGGCCGGGCAAGATCCTCACCTGGGTGGGGCGGATTCTGACCCCGGTTTTTCTGGTCTTTCTCGGGGCGCTGATCGTCACGGCGCTGGTCTTCCCGATGGGAAGCACCGCCGCGATCGACCCGCAGCCCATCTATGCCGAGGAGGCGTTCTTTTCCGGCTTCCTCGAGGGGTATAACACGATGGATGCGCTGGCCAGCCTCGCGTTCGGGATCGTGGTCATCGGGGTGATCCGGGAGCTTGGGATCAAGAGCCCTGCCGCCGTCGCGGCGAATACCGTGCGTGCCGGCGCGGTGGGCTGCCTGCTGATGGGGGCGATCTATCTCGCGCTGGCGGTCATCGGCGCCCAGAGCCGGGGCGTCTATCCCCTCGCCGCAAACGGCGGTGAGGTGCTGGCGCTGGTGGCAAACCACTATTTCGGACCGGCCGGCGGGCTGATCCTCGCCGCAACGGTCACGCTGGCCTGTCTGAAAACGGCGGTGGGGCTGATTACCAGCTGCGCCGAGACCTTCAGCGGCCTGTTTCCCCGGGCGGCGGGATACCGGGTGTTTGCGACGGCCTTCTGCGTCGTCTCTTTCCTGATCGCAAACCTCGGGCTGAATTCGGTGATCGCCTATTCGCTGCCGGTGCTGATGTTCCTCTATCCGCTGGCCATCACCCTGATCCTGCTGGCGCTGTGCGGCAATCTGTTCGGACAGGACCGGCGGGTCTACGGTTGGGTGACCGGCTGCACGATGGTGGCGGCGATCTTTGATCTCATCAAGGCGCTGCCTGCCCAGCTGATCGCACAGCTGCATCTGGAGGGATTGATCGACTTTGCCGCAGAGTGGCTGCCCCTTTTTAGCAAGGGAATGGGCTGGGTTGTTCCGGCGCTGATCGGGCTGGTGATCGGGCTGGCCCTCCACCGGCTGCGGCCGGAGGACAAAAGGGCCAAAGCGGTATGACCAAAGAGGACCCGGATGTCAAAATAGGACCATAAAAAGAGAGCGGAGGGTTTGACCGGCAACCTGCCGGGTTAGGGCCTCCGCTCTTGTTGTATATTTTAGATCGGTAGATAGATCAATGCGATATCGGAAAAAGCATGCCCCGCCGCCAAGAAAAGCGGCGCGCCCGGCAGCAAAAAAGCCGGATTGTTAAGGGGGGGTACCCCGCGCCGCAAGAGCGCTCCTCTGGAAAGCCGTGCTTTTGCGCTGTCTCCCCGCAGGCGGGTTGCTTGTCAGAGCATGGGGGAGGGATGCCGAAATCAGTCCGGCAGGAGCGTGCCAGCGGGGAAAATACACGGCGGTGCCCCCATTTTTTGGAAGCAAAGGGCGGAAAAGTCACTCCCCGCGCAGCAGCAGGTTCAGCGTGTAGGGGACCCCCTTGTGCAGTTGATACTGCCGCTTGGTCAGCGCGATGGCCGGCATATCCCCGCCGACCCCACGCTGGGCCGCGTCGAGGTTGACGGTCAGCGGGCCGGACTTGTCCAGCTCATCGGCGTGCTGGGCCTCCTCCAGTGCCGCGAGGGTGTAGGGATGGGCGGAGGCCTCGAACGGGTCGCCGAGACTCTGGGCGACCAGCGCGTGCCCGCCGCCGAAGACCCGGATCCACTCGACCCCGGTGCGGTTGCCGTTCTCCTGCGGGTGGAGGTAATCATGGCCGAAGTCGGCCGCCGAAAAGGCATACCGCCCGGGCAGCGCACCGGCGCGCCGGTCGACATAGTTCTCCTGTGGGCCGAGGCCGAAATACTCGATCTGGCGCATCCCCTCCGCCACGGCGAAGGTCAGGCCTACCCGGGGCAGGCCGCGCCGGCTCGGGACCGCCGTGAACCGGATCGCCAGCTCTCCGTCGGCATCCATCTGGTAGCAGACGGACAGATGCTTCATCCCCCGCGCCGCGTAGGAAAAGACCAGCCCGTTTGCGGTCAGCGAGGAGCTCTGCGCCCGGATGCCCCGGTCGGCCTTCAGCCAGCGCTGCGGACGCAGCAGCCGGCGCAGCGGCGCCGGCAGGCCGAGGAGAGCATCATTGTCGGTGATTGCACGGGCAATCTGGGGACGCATCGGGGAGGACAGCAGCTCAAACCCGTCCACGGTGTAGCTGGCGAGGGTGCCGTCCCGCCGCAGGATCCGGGCGGTGCAGCGCCCGTTGGTCAGCACCAGTTCCCGTTTTTCCCGCTGGACCGAGACCCATTCGGCGGGCCGCTCGGGCTGCCGCTGCTGCAGCCGCAGCGACCTGCCGCAGAACACCCGGCCCGCCTCGGCAAAGGGGGAGGGGGCGGTGTCGATCAGGGTACAGACGAGATCCACCGCGCCGCTGGCCCTTCGCCCGACATAGTCGAGCGGCAGCTCCACCCGTCCGCCGGGGGCGAGGGAGGGCACCGGCAGCTCGCCGGACTCAAAGGCCTTGCCGTCCTCGCAGAGGGACCAGCGCAGCGCCAGAGTGTCGGCACTGGCAAACCGCAGCAGACTCTCGATCCGGGCGCTGTCGGCGCTGAGGGTCAGCCGCAGCGGGGAGAGCACCTGCCGCAGCTCAAAGAGGGCGGGGTTGGGGCTGCGGTCGGCACGGAAGATCCCGTTGAAGGCGAACGGCCCGTCATTCGGCTCGTCCCCGAAGTCGCCGCCGTAGCACCAGCGGCCCTCCTTCTGCAGCGCCTGATCGGCAAAGTCCCAGACAAAGCCCCCGATGAGGCGGTCATACCGGCGAAACAGTTCCCAGTAATCGGCGAAGTTGCCAAGGCTGTTGCCCATGCAGTGGGCGTATTCACAGAGCAGGTAGGGCCGCCCGCCATACCGCCGGACCGATGCCGGCCGGCCCAGCAGTGCCAGCGGGCCATAGCTGCAGCGGGAGAGCCGCACCGGCTGCCCCGCGCCGATCCGCTGTACCTTGCCCACCGTCGCGTACATCTGGCTGAAGAAGTCGGTCGATTCGAACCGGGTATCCGGCTCGTAGTGAATCGGGCGGGTGTCGTCCAGTTCGAGGGTGCGCCGGCGCATCTGGACAAAGCAGCTGCCGGCGCCGCACTCGTTGCCGAGGCTCCAGATCAGGATGCAGGGGTGGTTTTTCAGCCGCTGCACCATCTTTTCCATCCGGTCGAGGGCATGGGCGGTCCAACCCGGGTCATTGCCCGGCACCACCCCGGCGAGGCCATGGGTCTCGAGGTTGCACTCGCTCATCACCAGCACCCCGTACCGGTCGCAGAGGTCATAGACCGGGTCGCTGTTCGGGTAGTGGCTGGTGCGCAGCGCGTTGAGATTGTTCTGTTTGAGCAGCCGGATGTCCGCCTCGTTGAGCGCCGCGCTCACCGCATGGCCGCAGCTGGGGTGAAATTCGTGCCGGTTGACCCCGCGCAGCTCGATCGGGCGGCCGTTGAGCAGCAGCTGCTCCCCCTCGATCCGCACCTCCCGCAACCCGATGGTGAGCCCCCGCGCGTCGGCCTCCTGCCCGCCGAGACGCAGCGAGACCGCAAGCCGGTAGAGAGAGGGCGTCTCGTCGCTCCAGAGCGCCGGGTGCTCGACCCAAAAGGCGAGAGGGTTGCACCCCGCCGCGGCGGGGCACTCCTCTCGCAGGACCTCGGCCCCCGCCGGGTCCCGCAGCGCCACCAAAAGGCTGCTGCCCGCCGGCAGAGTATCGGGCAGCGCGGCTTCCAGCTCCAGCCGGCAGCGGTCGTATCCGTCGGGAAAACGGGTGCGGACGGTCAGGTCCAGAATGCCGGCCTGCGGCTCGGCGACGAGCAGCAGATCCCGGAAGAACCCCGCCAGCCGCCACATGTCCTGATCTTCGAGATAGCTGCCGGTCGACCAGCGGAACACCCGGATCGCGAGCAGGTTTTCCCCCGCGGTGAGCAGATCGGTCAGATCAAACCGGTGGGGGTCGAAGCTGGACAGGCAGAAGCCCGCCCGCCGCCCGTTGCAGAAGACCTCGGCCGCGCTGTTCGCCCCGTTCAGCTGCAAAAAGACCCGCCGCCCGGCAAAGGATGCCGGCAGGGAGAACCGCCGCCGGTAGATGCCCACCGGGTTGCGGTCCGGGTCGATTTTGGGGATCTCCCCCCGCTTGGTCGAGATCGGATCGGGGTAGCGGATGTTGGTGTAGATCGGGGTGTCGTATCCCTCCAGCTGCCAGTTGGAGGGGACGGGGATCCGGTCGAAGTTCTCGTCCGAAAAGTCCACCCGCTCAAAACCGTTGGGGCAGCTGCTGACCGATGGGCAGAACAGAAAGCGCCACTCCCCACTGAGGTTCAGCAGAAAGGGGGATTCCTCGCCGGCGAGCGCCGCGTCGAGGGTGGGCAGCGGAAAGCCGCAGCCCGGCACTCCGAGCGCGCCCTCCCCCAAAATCTCCTTGTCACACCAGAACGGCCGTTCCATCTTTTCAAACCCCTTTCTGAGGATAATTCCAGACTTTGCCCCAATTATACCATGCCTGTTCCCCGGCGAAAACAGCCGGCCGAAAAAAGCGGGCGGCGCGGGAGAGAAGATGCACGCCGCAGGGGGCCGACGCTTCGCCGGACGACCGGAGCGCCGCCCGCAGGCGGGATGCGCGTCAGGAGTCCGACCAGCGGGCATCTGTGGAGGAGGGAGGGGGGACTGCCCGCTGCGGACGTTTGCGGATCCCGCGCGGGATCCCCGGTCGCCGGCGAAAGAGCCGACCGGAAGGCCGGCACATCTGCCGGATGGGGGGACCCGATCCGCCCGCTGTGAGATCCCCGCGCGCAGAGGAGAGAATTTGTGGTAAAATAGCACAGAGAAGACGCGCAGCCGGCCCCGGGCGCCCGCCGCAAGCCGGCAGGATGCGCGCATAACCGGCGCTGTGCGCCGACAAGGAGGAAATTTCATGCAAAAAGAGATCTGGCCGGGCAGCGCGCTGCTCGCACCGGTCCCGCCGGCACTGGTCAGCTGCGGCAGCGTCGAGCAGCCCGCGGTGCTGACCATCGGCTGGACCGGCATCGTGAACACCCGCCCGCCCCGCACCTATATCTCGGTCCGGCCCGAGCGCAACTCCTATCCTATTATTAAGGAGAGCGGAGAGTTTGTCATCAACCTGCCCACCGCCCGCCTGACCCGGGCGGTGGATCTCTGCGGCTGCCGCAGCGGGCGCACCGTCGACAAATTCGCCCTCGCCCATCTGACCGCCGTCCCGGCGTCGGCAGTCGGCGCGCCGCTGATTGCGGAGTGCCCGGTCAGTCTCGAATGCCGCATCTTCCAGTCGATCCCGCTGGGCAGCCATGAGATGTTCCTCGCCGACATCCTCGCGGTGCAGGTGGACCGCGCGCTGCTGGATGCCGCCGGCCGGCTCTGTCTGGAGAAGGCCGATCTGCTCGCCTATGCGCACGGCGGATACTTCCGGCTCGGCCAGCAGCTGGGCAGCTTCGGCTATTCGGTCAAAAAGAAGAAAAAGCCCCGTCCCGCCGCCCCGCGCCGCGCGGCGGAGAAAAAGAGATAAAACCGGCATTGCAAAGGCAGGCTGCATCGCTCCCGAAGGGTGGAGAGCGGTGAACCGCCCCAGATTGTACGGACAGCATAAAAAGGCCACTAAGTAGGAAAATATAAAGTTTTAAGCGGAGTGGCGCAGCGTGAGCGGCGCCACTCCAGTTTTTAGTTGGATGCGCTCGTGGTTGT
>CALXIJ010000144.1 GCA_944388335.1 uncultured Pygmaiobacter sp. | reverse complement strand
GGGAAAAATCCCCGTTTTTTCCTTTGAAAACGGTAGACTCGGCCGGCGGTACCGGCGATTGCCGCGGCGGGAGAGAAAAGGAGGCCCCGCGCGGCGCGAGGGGGAAAAAGTGCTGGCGGCGGGCGGCGCGTCCCATCCGGCGGCGCGGGAGAGGAAAATCTGCCCCAAAAGCGGGACAAAATGGGCCCTTTTGCGAGAAAAAATGCCGATCTGCCGCGGTTTTTCTTGACAGCTGCGGCGGGGATATGGTATATTATTAAAGCCGCATGTGCAGGGCTTTAGAAGTGGTGTAAACCCGCCCGTTGCAGCGAGACTTAGAAAAAGAGGTTTTCCGAATGTACGCAGTTATCGTTACCGGCGGTAAGCAGTACCGCGTCCAGCAGGGCGATGTGATCTATGTCGAGAAGCTCGCCGCCGAGGCAGGCGCCGAGGTCGTCTTCGATCAGGTCCTCGCCGTTGGCGAGGAGGGCGCCGTCAAGTTCGGCACCCCCGTTGTCGCGGGCGCTGCCGTCAAGGGCACCGTCGACAAGCAGGGCAAGGGCAAGAAGATCCATGTTCTTCGCTATCGTCCCAAGAAGGGCAGCATGCGCAAGATCGGTCATCGCCAGCCCTTCACCAAGGTGACCATCACCGAGATCGTTGGCTAAGCAGGAGGTGTAAACAGCATGGCACATAAAAAAGGCGTAGGCTCCACTAAGAACGGCCGCGATTCCGAGTCCAAGCGTCTCGGCGTCAAGCGTGCCGACGGTCAGTTTGTTCTGGCCGGCAACATTCTGGTTCGTCAGCGCGGCACCCACATCCACCCGGGTGAGAACGTGGGTCACGGCAGCGACGATACCCTGTTTGCCCTCACCGATGGCGTGGTCCGTTTTGAGCGCTTCGGCAAGGACCGCAAGCGGGTCAGCGTAAAGCAGTAACAGACAACCGGACACAAAGGGGGCAAAACGCGGCTGCGTTTTACCCCCTTTTTCCATTTCTACCCGCCGCAGGGCGGGGCATCCTGTAAGATGGAGGTGAGCCCATGTTTGTGGACGTGGCAAAGATAACCATCAAGGCCGGCAAGGGCGGGGACGGCGCGGTCTCCTTCCGCCGGGAAAAATATGTGGCGGCCGGCGGGCCGGACGGCGGGGACGGCGGCCGCGGGGGGAACGTGGTCTTTGTGGCCGACCCCAACCTGTCCACCCTGATGGATTTCCGCTATAAGCGCAAGTATGCCGCCCAGAACGGCGAGAACGGCCGCGGGGCGAACAGCTACGGCAAATCCGGCGCGGATCTGGTGATCCGGGTGCCGCGGGGCACGCTGGTCAAGGACGCCGAGACCGGCGGCCTGATCGCGGACATCTCGGGGGAGGAGCCGGTCATCGTCGCAAAGGGGGGGCGCGGGGGCCTTGGCAACCGGCATTTCGCCAACCCCACCCGCCAGATCCCGCGGTTTGCAAAGCCCGGCCTGCCGGGGGAGGAGCTGACCGTCCAGCTGGAGCTCAAGCTGATCGCCGACGTCGGGCTGATCGGCTTCCCCAACGTGGGCAAGAGCACCACCCTGTCCCGGATCTCGGCGGCGCGGCCCAAGATCGCAAACTACCACTTCACCACCCTGTCGCCGGTGCTCGGGGTGGTGCGGGTCGGGGAATCGGCCAGCTTTGTAGCGGCGGACATCCCCGGCCTGATCGAGGGCGCGGCCGAGGGGGTCGGCCTCGGGCACGATTTCCTGCGCCATGTCGAGCGCTGCCGCCTGCTGCTGCATGTGGTGGACGTCTCGGGCTGCGAGGGACGGGACCCCAAGGACGACTTTGTCAAGATCAACCGGGAACTCGCGCAGTTCTCGCCCCAGCTGGCCCAGCGGCCCCAGATCGTGCTGGGCAACAAGTGCGACATCGCGAGCGAGCAGCAGCTGGAGGAGTTCGCGGCCTTTGTCAAGGAGCAGGGGCTGGAGTTCCTGCCGATCAGCGCGGCCACCGGCAAGGGGCTGGACAAGCTGCCCGGCCTCGTGTATGAGCGGCTGAGGGATCTGCCGCCGGTCGCCGTCTTCACCCCCGACTATGTCAAGCCCGCCCCCCGCGGCGCGCGGGAGTTCACCGTCCGCCGGGAGGAGGATGGCAGCTTCTTCGTCGATGCGCCCTGGCTCGAGCGGATCCTCGAGGGCAGCGATGTCGAGGACTACGAGAGCCTGCAGTACTTCCAGACCCAGCTGGCCGACTTCGGCGTGCTGGACAAGCTGGTCGAGCTGGGGGTCAAGGAGGGGGACACCGTCCGGATCGGGGAGTACGAATTTGACTATCTGTTCTGAGCGCGCGCAGCGCCCGGGGCGGCAGGGGAGGGAAGAGCCGATTGCTGTTTGAATCCAAAAATCAGATCGACATCCGGGAGCACAGCCCGCTGGCGCTTGCCTTTGTCGGGGATGGGGTGTATGAGCTGCTGGTCCGCTCGCGGGAGGTCGAGCGCACCCGGCTGCAGCCCGGCCGGCTGCACGGCGGCGCGGTGAAGTTTGTCAGCGCCAAGGGCCAGTTCGAGGCGCTGCAGTTCCTCGAGCCGCTCCTCACCGAGGAGGAGCGGGACCTCGTGCGCCGGGGACACAACGCCAGCAAGGCCAGCGTCTCGAAACACGCCACCCCCGAGGAATACCGCGCCTCGACCGGCTTTGAGTGCCTGCTGGGTTACCTCTACCTGACCGGCCGCAATGACCGGATCGAGGAGCTCTTTGACGCGATCTGGCAGCAGTTCGCGCCCCTCTGGCTGGGCTGAGCAGCCCCGCAGAGCAACGGCCACGGCAGCGCTCTTGACGGCGGCGGAAAGCCGCAGCGCGCCCCCGGCTGTGCCCCGCCGGCGGCCTTTTGCCGCACAAAGCGGGGCAGCCCTGCCCGGACGGGTGGAGGAGCGCCGGCTGCCGACCCTCCGGCGGCAGATCCAAGAGGGGGAGACTCCCGGCGTGATGCCGCGAAAAGGGCGGGGGGCGCAGAGCCGGCGGAGAGATATTTTTTCTTTGGCGGCGAGGAGAGAGAAACGCTGCCGCAAAAGAAAAAAGCCCCGCTGCGAAGCGTTTTACAGCGAAGCGTTTTTCGCCCTTCCGGCGCGGTGACAGGCGATGCCGGGCGAGACATTTTTCCTCGCAGCGCCGCGCAAAGGTCGCCGTGCGGCGAGACATTTTTTTTCGCCCCGATGCACAGGGCCCGCCGCGCGGGAAAAACATTTTTTTCTGCCCCGGCGCACAGAATCCGCCGTGTGGGTGAGACATTTTTTCGCCCCGGTGCGGGGGAGACGGCGAAAGCAGATGTTCCGCCGCGCACTCTGCGGGAAAAAGAAGAGGGACCGGGCAGGACATTTTTCCTCACAGCGGCGCGCAGAGTCCGCCGCGCGAGGGTGATATTTTTTGTGTGCGGCGGCGCAGAGGGGCGCTGTGCGGGAGGAATATTTTTTCGCGCAGCCCCGCAGAAACTACTGCGCCGGCAGGACCATTTCCTCCCGCGCGGCCCGCAAAAAAAGCCGCCGGCCCCGTTGCGGCGGGACCGGCGGAAAGAGGACGATATCAGGCAGCTGCGGGCGGATAGCCCGCGGCCGCGGCGCTGTTAGCGGCAGTCTTTGGCGTTTTTGCTGCCGCGGGCGTTCTGGGTCTTGCTCTCGGTGCTGTTGGACGCACGGTTACCGGTGGTGCGATTGGAACCGGTCTGGGTCCGGGCAGCGCTGGTGGTGCGGCTCTGGGTCTTGTCCTGCGTTTTGCTCTGGGTCTTGTTCGGACCCTTGTTCTGCGCTCTGTTCTCCATCTTGGAACGGCCTCCTTTCCCTGCAAGGTAATCCGCCTGACCTTTGGGCCGGGCGTTGAGAGCCCGGCCTGCCGGCGTTTGCAGGGCCAACTGCCGTTCTCTCTGTCCATAGTATCTTCACCGCCGCCCGGTTTATGCAGCGGCGGTATCTGGAAATAAAGGAGGATTTCGGTTGCAGCCCACTGCCTTTTTCATCGACCGGTGCAATCGCCTGCTGGAGGGGGGCTATGACGCCTACTTTCCGCAGGACGCGCCGCTCTTTCGGGGCCTGACGGTCAATCCGCTGCGGCTTGACCCGCCCGATCGGTTTGCCAAGATCGCCCCCTTCGCGGTCTCGGCGGCCCCGTTTGCGCCCGGCGGCTTTTACCTGACCGATCCGGCCTCCCGCCCGGGGCTGCACCCCTATCACCACGCCGGCGTCTACTATCTGCAGGAGCCCTCCGCCAGCGCCCCCGCCGCCCTGCTCGGGGTGCAGCCGGGGGAGCGGGTGCTTGACCTCTGCGCCGCGCCGGGGGGCAAATCCGCCCAGCTGGCGGGGGCGCTGGGCGGCAGCGGGCTGCTGGTCTCAAATGAGTTCACCCCCTCCCGCTGTGCGCCGCTGCTGAGCAACCTCGAGCGGATGGGGGTGCGCGGCGCGCTGGTCACAAACGAGACCGCCGCCCGGCTGGGCGAGGCGTTCTGCGGCTATTTTGACCGGATCCTCGTCGATGCCCCCTGCAGCGGGGAGGGGATGTTCCGCAAGGAGGAGGCCGCCGTCGCCCAGCACAGCCAGAAGCTGATCGACCACTGCGCATCGCTGCAGCGCCAGCTGCTCGACGAGATCGCCCCGGCGCTGCGCCCGGGCGGGGTGCTGGTCTATTCGACCTGTACCTTCTCCCCCGAGGAGGACGAGGGCACCGTCGCCGCCTTCCTGCGCGCCCACCCCGAGTTCTCCCTCGAGGACACCGGCGCGTCCTTCGGCTGCGGGGGACATCCCTCCTGCTGCGTCGAGGGACCGCTCGAGACCGAGAAGGTCCGCCGGATCTACCCGGTCCACGGGGGCGAGGGGCAGTTCATGGCCCGGCTGCGCAAGGCGGGCGACGCGCCCTGCGCCCTGCCGCGGGGCGCAGTCAGCCCCACAAAGCTGCCGGCCGAGGCGCGGGCATTTTTGGAGGAGCAGTTCCCCTCGCTCGCGGATGCGCCGTTTGTGCTGCGGGGGGAGAAGCTCTACCTGCTGGGGCAGGAGACGGTTTTTCTGCCCGGCAAGCTGCGGGCGCTGCGGGTCGGGGTCGAGGCGGGCGCGCTGCTGCGCGGACATGGAAAGGCCCGGTTTGCGCCGGCGCACAGCCTCTATATGGCCTGTTTGGACGCCGCCGCGCGGCGGGTTGCGCTGTCCGAGGAGGAGGCGTGGCGCTGGCTGCGGGGGGAGGAGCTGGACTCTGGCGGCGCGCAGAATGGCTGGACGGCGGTGACCTTTGACGGCTTCCCACTCGGGATGGGCAAGGTCAGCGGCGGCAGGCTGAAGAATCATTACCCAAAAGGGCTGCGAAATTTGAAATAATCCGCGTTTTGTGTTACACTAATAAAGTTAAGTCGCTGTCGGCAGAGGGGGAGCCCCCATTGGCCGGCGGCTTGCAGGGGAAGGGGATTTCCCGGCCGGCGGCCCGCTCAGAAAAAGGCGCCGCGGCCCCAAAACCATCCGCCGCAGGCGGGATTGATACGGAAGGAAGAGTTGTATGTCAGGTCATTCGAAGTGGAACAATATCAAGCGCAAGAAGGAAAAGACCGACGGCGCAAAGGCCGCTATCTTTACCAAGATGGCCCGTGAGATTGCGGTCGCGGTCAAGGAGGGCGGCGGCGCCGACCCCGCCAACAACGGCAAACTGCGGGACGTCATCGCGAAGGCGAAGGCCAACAATGTCCCCAATGACAACATCAACCGCGCAATCAAAAAGGCCAGCGACGACGACAAGACCAACTACGAGAACATCATGTATGAGGGGTATGGCCCCTCCGGCGTTGCGGTGATGGTCGAGACACTGACCGATAACCGCAACCGCACCGCCTCGAACCTGCGCCACGCGTTCGACAAGTTCGGCGCGAGCCTCGGCACCACCGGCTGCGTCTCCTTCCTCTTCACCAAAAAGGGGATCCTGCTGCTCGAGGCGGAGGGTCTGGACGAGGATAAGGTGATGGAGGACTGCTTCGACGTCGGCGCGGAGGATTTTGACGTCGGCGAGGAGTTCATGCAGATCACCACCGACCCCAACGGGCTGCACGACGTCCGGGAGGCGCTCGAGGGCAAGGGATACAGCTTTGTCTCGGCCGAGGTGCAGTACCTGCCCTCCACCACCGTCACCCTGTCGGATCCCGACGACCTCAAGCGGATGGGCCAGCTGCTCGACCTGCTGGAGGAGGACGAGGATGTGCAGAACTTCTGGCACAATCTGGAGAACGAGGAGGATCTCGACCGCTGAGCGGCGGGAACCTCCCTACAAACCCTGATCTCAGGAAAGGGCTGAAAAAGAGTCATGAGCTACGAAAAGTTTTGTACCGGATGCGGGAAGACCTTTCCCGCGCAGGCTGACAGCTGCCCTCACTGCGGCGCGGCCTGCCCGAACGAAAACCCCGGCGGCACCCTGCCCGCCGGCCTGTATCTGGCCGAGCGGTATGTGATCGGCCGGGTGGTCGAGGTGGACGGCGAGGGCATCCTGTATGAGGCGATCGATCAAACAAGCGGTCTGCCTGTGGTGATCAAGGAATACCTGCCGGTCACCCTCTGTTCCAAGCGGGACGAGGAGGGCGCGGTAGTGGTCAAGGCGGGCAGCGAGGTACCCTACAAGACCACGCTGGTGGACTTTGTCGACCTTTACAAGAACCTGATGCAGCTGCGCCAGAAGCGGGGTCTGTGCCGGGTCGATGCGCTGTTCAAGGCGAACAACACCGTCTATGCGGTGATGCAGTACCAGAAGAGCCTCACCCTGACCGACTGGCTCAACCGCCAGACCGAGCTGCTGCCGTTCGAGCGGTGCTACAGCCTGCTCGAGCCGATCTTTGCGGGACTGAGCGCGATGCACGCCGCCGGGCTGGTACACCGCGGCGTCTGCCCGGACAATATTCGGATCACGCCGGAGGGCAGCGCGTTTCTGGTCGGCTACGGCACGCTGGCGCTGCGCTCTCTCAACTCGGAGCTCAAACCCTCCCTCTATGAGGGATATTCCGCCCCGGAGCAGTATTCCACCACCGAGTTTCAGGGCCCCTACACCGACGTCTATTCGCTGGCTGCGGTCTTTTACAAGCTGCTCGCCGGCACCGCGCCGGTGGCGGGTGCGGGCAGGGGAGACGGATGCCCGACCCTGCGCCAGATCGGCGCACAGGTCACCTCGGCGGTCTCCAAGGCGGTGGATCACGCGATGTGGGGCAATGTGGAGCAGCGCACCCAGACCGTCGCGCTCTTCGCAGAGGAGCTGACCGGCGGCGCCCGCGCCCACGGCAGCCGTCCCCGCGGCGGGGATGAGATGGACGCGACAAGGGTGGTCGGTGCGGTGCCCTCCTCCTCGCCCAAGCGGCGCGGGCCGGGCGGCCTGTCCGACCTCACCGAGAACAAGCCGCTGCTGATCGGCGGCTGCATCGCGCTCGGCCTTGTCGTCGTGATGCTCATCTGGTTCCTCATCCGCGGGATGGTCCCGGTACCGAACAGCTCCTCCGACCTGTCCTCCTCCGGGACGGATTCGAGTTCGAGCAGCTCCAGCCTCTCCTCCTCTTCGCAGTCCAGCTCGGCCTCCAAGGTCGAGACGGTGCCGAACTTCAAGGGAGAGCTGTACAGCGACCTGCAGGCCAACAGCGAGTATCAGGAGAAGTATATCTTCAATGTGACCGAGAGCTATTCGAACAACGTCGAGGCGGGCAAGGTCATCAGCCAGACCCCGCTGGCGGGGGAGAATCTGCCCTCGGATCACAAGATTGATCTCGTCGTCAGCAAGGGCCCCCAGTATGTCACCGTCCCCAACTACCTCAACTACACCAGCGGCGACGTGCTGTCGGTGCTGACTGCGGCGGGGATCAAGCGGGAGAACATCAAGTTTGTCGAGGTGGTCAACG
>CALXIJ010000143.1 GCA_944388335.1 uncultured Pygmaiobacter sp. | reverse complement strand
GAGGGGAAAAATCTCTTCCATCCCGAGATTTCGGCAGACCGGATCCGGACAAAGACGCAAAAGAGCCCGCTTTCGATTGGAAAGCGGGCTCTTTTTTTGTGATCTTCAGCGCGCCGCAGGCGCGGCGGCAGAATTGCGGATTCAATGGGCGGTGTACCAGTCCATCATCTCGCTGAGCATCGCTTTGAACCGCTCCTTGTCGGCGCAGCGCAGCACATCGACATTCGGCGCTTTGCCCGAGACATGGTACAGGTCGACGACCGTCTGGCCCGCCGAGATGCTGCTGCGGGTCTCACAGGTCGTGTAGCAGGGCTCATAGGTCGCGATCGAGGGGTCGATAAAGCAGGCCATCGTGACCAGATCGTGGATGGTGGAGGAGGGCAGATGCCACTGCAGGGTGTTCCGCTCATGGATGAAGTGGGCCACATGGCGGGTCACCGGGGTGATCCGGCTGGGGCGCTCCATAATCGCGTAGAGCTCCTCGCCGCTCAGGGTGCAGGTGTCGTTGCCGTCCAGCCCGCACATCGCGATGGGGATCCCCGACTGAAAGACGATCTCGCAGGCATGGGGGTCCACCCAGGCGTTGAACTCGGCATAGACATTGGTGTTGCCCTGCCCGGCGGTGCCGACCATCGAGGTGATCTTTTTAATCAGCTTTTTCAGCTCCGGGTAGCGGGTCAGCGCAATGGCGAGGTTGGTCATCGGCCCGAGGGTGACCACCTCCAGCTCCCCCTCGGCGCGCCGGGCCTCCTGCCACAGAACGTCCCACGCGTAATCGGGGTCAAAGTCCCGCTTTGCCTCGGGCAGCTCATAGCCGCCCAGACCGCCTTTGCCGTGGATTGCGCCGGCGGTGCGGCAGGGGGCGATCAGCGGCTCCTCGGCGCCGCGGCCGACCCGGCAGTCGATGCCGATCAGGTCGGCCAGACGCAGCGCGTTTTGAGAGGTGCTCTCATATCCCACATTCCCCGCGACCGGATTGATGGCCCGGATCTCCAGTTCGGGGTGGCTCGCCGCCAGAAAGATGGCGAGGGTATCGTCCACGCCGGGGTCGCAGTCGATGACAACAGGTCGTTTGCTCATGGTCAGAGTACCTCCTTAGGAATAGCTGGCCGCCGCTTTGAGCAGCAGCCGGATAAAGGCTTCGCGGTCGATCTCCATGATCACATGGGCGTTTTTCTCCGCGATGCGGCCCCGGTCTCTGAAGTCCGCCGCGGTGCATCCAAGGGTGTACTGGCCGTCGAGATCCACCTCAACATAGGCGTCCTCCCCCTTGAAGAGCTCGGGGTGGGTGAGGGTCATCACCGTCACCGCGTCGTGGACCGCACAGCCGGGCAGCTTGCCGCGCACCCCGCTCATGTGGAAATCGTAGTAAAAACGGAAGATGTCGGCGCAGAAGCGGCCGGCCTTGTTCCCCAGCGCGGCAAAGGCGTCGATGTCCTCCTGCGTGGCGTAGGCCTGCATCGTGACGTCCAGCCCGCACATCACCATCGGGACCCCCGCCTTGAAGACCATATGCGCCGCCTCGGGATCCACATAGATGTTGAACTCGGCAACCGGGCTGGCGTTGCCGCGGAACGCGCCGCCGCCCATGATGGCGATCTTCTCGATCTTGGATTTCAGGTGGGGATAGGATTTGAGCAGCAGCGCGATGTTGGTCAGCGGCCCGACCGCCGCGATGGTGACCGGGCGGGGGCTCTGCTCGATCCAGCGGCGCATACTGCTGACCGCATCCTCCTCGAGGGGCTTTTTGGCCGGCTCGGGCAGCTGGACATTGCCAAGGCCGTTCTCACCGTGGACCTGCGGCGCGGTGTGCAGCGGGCGCATCAGCGGCCCGCTGGAACCCATCGCGACCGGGACGTCGGTGCGGCCCAGATACTCCAGTACGGAGAGGGTATTGCGGGTGGTCTTGTCCAGAGTCTGGTTGCCCGCCACGGTGCAGATGCCGAGCAGTTCGAGCTCGGGACAGCTCAGCGCGTAGAGGATCGCGATGGCGTCGTCCACCCCGGTATCGACATCGAGAATCAGGGGGATTTTGTTCATGAGTAGCTCCTTTCATTGATGCGCCGCCCCACAGGAAAGCTGTGATTTGGATAAGGCGGCCGGCAAAATTTTTTCTTCTGATTGCATCCTACCATTACAGGCAGTAAAATAATATGAGATATGTCACATTCTGCAAAAAAAGAGGGAGATCGAATGGATGAAAAACAGAAGCTGGAACAGCTGATGGAGCGGTATCATTTCCGGGACTTTTTTTCCTTTGACATCACGCCCTATGCGTCCCTCGCGATCTTCGAGCCGGGCAAATTGATCCTGCGGGAGGGCCAGCGGGTGACCAAATTATATTATCTGGTCGAGGGCAGGGCGAAGCTCTTCACCACCCTCAAAAATGGGCGGGTAAACCTGTTCAACTTCTATGAGGTACCCAGCTTTTTGGGGGATATGGAGCTGATCGATCCCGACAGCTACACCAAGGGGGTGCGCGCACACACCCGCTGCTACTGCATCGCGCTGGATCTGACCCGCTGCGGGGAGCGGGTGCTCGCCGATCCCAAATTTCTGCGGACCATCTGCCGGTATCTGGGGCGCAAGATCAACGGCAATTCCCTCAACTCGACCCAGAACCAGGGCTATCCGCTGAAATACCGGCTGGCCTCCTATATCCTGCTCACCAGCCTCAACGGGGTCTACAACGAGCCGCACACCGAGACGGCGGAGTATCTGCGCGTCAGCTACCGGCATCTGCTCTATGTGCTGGCGCAGTTCTGCCGGCAGGGGCTGATTGAGCACGGGCCAAACGGCTATCTCGTGCGGGACCCCGACGGGCTGCGCGCGCTGGAGGAGGAGATGCGGGGATGATCGAACAGAGAAGAACACCCCTTCGCCCAAAGGTGCGCCTTGAGCTGATCGACGCGCTGCGGGGCTTTACGCTGCTCAATATGCTGATCTTTCACCTGCTCTATGACCTGACCGCTCTGTTCGGGGTGCCGATGGATTGGTTCTGGCAGACGCCGGGCAGGCTCTGGCAGAAGCTGATCGCCGGCAGCTTTATCTTCTTGTCCGGCTTTTCCATCCGATTCAGCCGCAGCAGCCTGCGCAAGGGGCTGATGCTGCTGGGCTGCGGGATGCTGCTCAGCCTTGTGACCTGGCTGGTGATGCCAAGCCAGCTGATCCGGTTCGGGGTGCTGCATTTTCTGGGCGCGGCGGCGCTGCTCTGGATCGTCCTGCGCCCCGCCGCGGAGCGGATCAGCCCGCCGGTGCTGCTGATCGCAGGGCTGCTGCTCTATCTCATCACCCTCCCGACCCAGAGCGGCTACTGGGGGATCGGCGATTGGCGGGTCGCGCTGCCGCAGTTTCTCTATGCGGGCCAATGGCTCTTTCCGCTGGGCTTTCCCGGACCGGGCTTCTACTCGGCCGACTATTTCCCGCTGCTGCCGTGGTTCTTCCTCTTCCTTGCGGGGACGGCGGCGAACCGGATTGCCCTCGGCAGTGAGCGGATCCAGCGGGCGCTGCGCCGTCCGCTGCCGCTGCTCAGCCCGCTGGGGCGGCATACCCTGATCGTCTATCTGCTGCATCAGCCGATCCTGTATGGGCTGTGCTGGCTCTGGTTTTCCGCTGTCCGGTGAGCGGCAAAACCAACCAGAAAAAAAGCCGTCCGGCAGTGAACCGCCCCAGATTGTACGGACAGCATAAAAAGGCCACTAAGTAGGAAAATATAAAGTTTTAAGCGGAGTGGCGCAGCGTGAGCGGCGCCACTCCAGTTTTTAGTTGGATGCGCTCGTGGTTGT
>CALXIJ010000142.1 GCA_944388335.1 uncultured Pygmaiobacter sp. | reverse complement strand
GGTGGAGGTAGCGGGTTCGAGCCTCGTAAGCGGCTCCATATGGTGCTGTAGCCAAGTGGTAAGGCAAGGGTCTGCAAAACCCTCATGCGACGGTTCAAATCCGTCCAGCACCTCCATTCGATCGCAGATTTTTGATCTGCGATCTTTTTTTGTCAAAAATAGAAAGATTGATTTTCGCACGCCTCTCTCCCCCGCGCCGGCACACCTTCGATTGCGGCAGATTCCAACAAACTGCTGCAAGGAGAGTAAGACTGCGCAGCTGCGCCCATTTTAGGGCATCGGAGTCTCTCCTTGGATGACCGGTTGCCTTCACCACATTGAACTGATCGGACAGATTATTATCAAATAAAAACGCCTGCCGTCGCAGACCCATTTCTTTGCGGGTTGCGGCGGCAGGCGTTTTTTCATATTATTATGCAGCGGCTCTCCAATGATTATCAGCCGGTTATCACGCCTTCATTACCGAGGATCAATGCATGCTGTGGTTTTTGCTCATCATAGAGAATCGTGACAAAATCCCCCTCGCAGATCTGGCCGAGGACAAATGTCTTTTTCTGTCCGATGGGAAGTTTCCCGATTTTGATTGTCTGACTTCTCAGCTTTGCCGTCTCCTTTATGCGATAGGTCTGTCCATCGACCGTATAGCGGGCCGCAATCACCCACGGGCCATCGATTCCTCGATGGGAAATCCGTTCAATCTGTCCCTGTGTTTGTCCTGTATATTTTGCAAGTTTTCTCCTTCGGCTTGCACGATTGATGCTAAGGACGAGAAAGACGGCCGCAAGCGGAAGAAGAATGATCCCGGCAAAGATCAAGATAATCATCATCCCGTCGCTCATCTTCGTGTCTCTCCTTTTGCAGTTTTTTTCATTATATCATCGCCCCTGCAAAAACAACAACTTTTTTCTCTCGAAAGATAGGGTTATCCTTCGCGTTTTCCCAATTTCCATTTTTTCACTGCAACCACTGGTTGCCGGAATGCCGCAGACGGTTGGTTGCGGCACTTTTGTTTTATGGTAGAATAAAAGCGCAAAGGAGGTTTTCAGATGACGATTGGAGAACGGATCGCTCTGCTGCGGAAGCAAGCAGGACTTTCACAGGAGAAATTAGCCTCTTTGATCGGGGTGTCCCGACAGGCGATCGGGAAATGGGAATCCAATCTCTCCCTGCCGGGGATTGATAATCTGCAGGAGCTTGCGGCTGTGCTTCATGTCAGCTGCGACGAGCTGATTACCGGGGCCTCTCCCATCGGCCCAAATAATGACGGGAACGGTCAAATCGCACTGGAAAGCGTCAAGAAGCTGATCGAACAGGGAGAACTTGCCAACCGGCAGAGTGCGCGCCGGCGTTTTCTTTTCTCCCTTCTCCCCGCCCTTCTCGCCTGTGTCCTTGCGCTGGGCTGTCTTGCTGTGAGCTGTTTCTCCTTTTCACAGATACAGGCGCTCGAGGACCGGCTTTCGAGTTTAGATGCCGCGATCGCTGTTCTGCAAAACCCCGTTTATCTCGGGACGGATTCGGGCGGCACGGCAAATCAGTCTTCCCTAATCAATGACTTTGACCGTCGCTATACCCCGCTGCCCGGCGGAGACAGTGTGCAGCTGCGGGTCAGTGTGCTGCCCAAGAATCTGGAAGAGGGACAGAGCGCTCGTTTTTCGCTGATCGCAGACGGACAGAATTTAACGGTTCCCGCTTCCTTACAGGGAGGAGAATTTTGGGCGGAGCTCGAGATCCCTCTCACAAATGAATTTAACTCCTTCCGTGTCTCCTTTTTGCTGGATCGCCCTGATGGCGGGACTGAGCAGGAGCTGCTTTTCACTGAGGCGGAATTTATCACCCAGTACACGCTTCGTCTTGTATTGGAGCCGGATGATTTTTCTGCGCTGCCGCAGTCCGACGGCAGTTGGATTGCGGGCGGGCGGATGGCACTCACCGTCGAATGCAGCGAAAATCGGTATCCGGTCGCCGGGATGCTTGCGCTGGTGATCGATGGCAAAACAGTGCAGACAGAGCCGATGGATGAGAGAATCTTTGACAGCTTTCTCGACGAGGGTGAGGATACAGCTCCGGAACAGGCGCCAGCTGTTGCCGGTTTTACCTCTTATCACAGATTCGAACTGCGCCGCTATAAGGCTTCCAGCGCTGGTGCCATCACAGTACGCGCCACCATCACCGACAATCTCGGCAAAGAACACACGGCAGAATGGACCGCGGGTTAAAAATTTCAAAAGGAAGTAAAAAAAAGACCGGTGCAGCGCACCGGTCTTTTTTCTCTATTTTTTTGCTGCTTATTTTGTTTTACAGCTTCTCAATCGCCGCGATGACCATATCCCGCAGCGTTGCAGGGTTGCCCTGACCGCGGGTTGCTCTCATGCACTGACCCACAAGGAAGCCGGAGACATTGGTCTTCCCCTTCTTGTAGTCGGCAACCGCCTTGGGATTATCGGCAAGGACCTTGTCCACAATGCCGGCAAGTGCAGAGCTATCACTGATCTGTGCAAGCCCCTTCTCCTTGACAACCTCTTCCGGCTCAACGTCCTTCGCCATCATCTCCTCCAGCACGGTCTTTGCAGCGGTGTTGGAGATGGTGCCCTTGTTAATCAGCTCGATCATGCTGACAAGATGCTCCGGGGTAAGTGCGGTGTCGGTGATCTCGATCCGCTGCTCGTTGAGCAGTTTTGCGATGTCGCCGAGCACCCAGTTCGCGACCGTCTTTGCCTCGCAGCGTCCCAGTGCAACGCAGGAGTCGAAGAAATCCGCACGGGCCTTGTTGACGCTGAGCAGCTGAGCATCAACCTTCTGCAGGCCGAAGTCCTTGACATACCGCAGGGTCTTTGCGGTGGGCAGCTCGGGCAGACTCGCCTTGAGGGCGGCGATCTTCTCATCGCTCACCACAAAGGTCAGCAGGTCGGGATCCGGGAAATAGCGATAATCCTGCGCATCTTCCTTGCTGCGCATGACGATGCTCTTGCCCTTGGCGTCATCCCAGCGGCGGGTCTCCTGATGAACCGTCCCGCCGGAGGCGAGAACCTCCATCTGACGCTCCGACTCATAGACGATTGCACGATATACCGCGCCGAAGCTGTTGACGTTTTTCATCTCGCAGCGGGTGCCGAACTCGGTTGCACCCTTCGGACGGACCGAGACGTTGACGTCGCAGCGGACGCTGCCCTCCTGCATCTTGGCATCGCTGATTCCGAGATACAGCAAGATGGTGGTGATGGTCTCAAGGTACGCCTTGGCCTCCTCCGCACTGCGCAGATCCGGCTCTGAGACAATCTCAATCAAAGGAACGCCGCAGCGGTTGTAATCACAGAGGGTCCCGTCAAAGGAATCGTCATGGATCAGCTTGCCCGCATCCTCCTCGATGTGGATCCGGGTAACGCCAATCCGGCGGACATCGTCCCCCATCAGAATATCCAGATACCCGTGCTCGCACAGAGGCACATCGAACTGGGAGATCTGATATGCCTTGGGCAGATCGGGATAGAAGTAGTTCTTGCGGTCCTGCTTGGTGACCCCGTTGATCTTGCAGTTGAGAGCGTGACCCATCTTGACCGCACTCTCGACCACCTGCTGGTTGAGGACCGGCAGCGTGCCGGGCAGGCCCATGCAGACCGGGCAGCAGAGGGTGTTGACCTCAGCGCCGAAACGGTTTTCGCAGCTGCAGAAGATCTTGGTCTTGGTGTTCAGCTCGGCGTGGACCTCAAGGCCGATAACTGTTTCAAAATTGTTGTTCATCTCGCTCACATCTCCTTTACTGCAAAGCCGCCCACGGCAGTCTCATAGCACTTGGCAATCGAGAGCAGCCGTGTCTCGCTGAATTTCGGGCCGATGACCTGCATGCCGATCGGCATCCCTGCGCTGTCGCTGCCACAGGGGAAGCTGATGCCCGGCAGACCGGCGATGTTCACCGTGACGGTGCAGACATCCGACGCATACATCTGGACCGGATCATCGCACTTCTCTCCCAGATGGAAGGCAGTGGTCGGATTGACCGGGGTCAGGATGGCGTCGCACTTGGTAAACGCATCCGCAACCTCCTTTGCAATGACGTTCTGCAGCAGCTTTGCCCGCTTGTAATAAGCATCATAGTAACCGGAGCTGAGCACATAGGTTCCGAGCATGATGCGGCGCTTAACCTCTGCGCCAAAGCCCTGACTGCGGGTCGAGAGATACAGATCGTTCAGCGTGCCGTCGCGGTTTCCGGAGAAACCATACTTCACGCCGTCGTACCGGGCGAGGTTGCTGCTCGCCTCGGCGGAGGAGATGATGTAATAGGCTGCCAGTGCATAGTCGGTAGAGGGCAGCGAGATCTCGACGATCTCCGCTCCCAGCGAGCGCAGCTTCTCAGCGGCAGCATAAACCGAAGCCTTGACCTCCGCCGAGATGCCCTCGCCGAAATACTCCTTGGGGATACCGAGCCGCAGGCCCTTCACATCGCCCACGACATTGCCCAGCGAGGTCTCACGGGAGGTCGCATCCCGCTTGTCCCGGCCGCAGATCGCACTGTAAAGCAGGCTGACGTCATCCACTGTGCGTCCGAAGGGACCGATCTGGTCCAGCGAGGAGGCAAAAGCCACAAGGCCATACCGGCTGACCGCGCCATAGGTCGGCTTGAGGCCGACAATGCCGCAGAAGCTCGCCGGGCAGCGCACCGATCCGCCGGTATCCGAACCCAGAGCCAGCGGCACCTCGCAGGAAGCAACCGCCGCAGCGCTGCCGCCGGCAGAACCGCCCGGCACCCGGCTGGTATCCCACGGATTCTTGGTCTTTTTGAAATAGGAGTTCTCGCAGCTGCCGCCCATCGCGAACTCATCCATATTCACCTTGCCGGTGACCACAATATCCTGCGCCTTGAGCTTCTCCATAACGGTTGCATCATAGGGCGGGATGAAGTTTTCCAGCATCCGAGAGGCACAGGTTGTCTTGATCCCCTTGGTGCAGATATTGTCCTTGATTGCAATGGGAATACCGGCCAGCGGGGCAATCTCCTCGCCGGCAGCGATCTTCTCGTCCACCTTTTTGGCACTGGCGCGGGCGATATCCTCGGTGACCGTCAGATAGGCGTCGACCTGCCCCTCGACTGCGGCAATCCGATCTAAAGACGCCTCGGTGATCTCAGATGCGCTGACCTCCTTGGCCCGCAGCATCTTGGCCAGTTCGGTCGCGGAATACTCATACAGCTTTTTCATCTTTCCCTTCCCCCTCACTTATTCTACGACCTTGGGCACCATCAGGCAGCCCGCCGCGGTTTCCGGTGCGTTTTTGAGCATCTCATCCCGCGGGAAGGAGGGCTGCACCACATCCGGCCGCAGCTCCATCGTATTCTCGGGGTCCAGCAGGCTCTCCTTGCTGGTCAATTCGGGCAGTTTTTCCACCATGCTGACAATGCTGGAAAGCTCTTGTTCCATCTTAGGAATATCCTGTTCCGGAATATCCAGTTTTGCCAGCTTTGCGATATGCCTTACATCGATCTCCATATCTGCTTCTCCTTTTCCTATTTATTCATGATTTTTATGAATCATCTCAAAGAACGCTGCCTCGTCGATCACCGGGATGCCAAGTTCCCCTGCCCGAGTCAGCTTGCTCCCAGCCGCTTCCCCCGCAAGCAGATAGCTCGTTTTCTTGGACACCGAACCGGTGGCCTTGCCGCCATTTTTGCGGATCAGTGCCTCTGCCTCCTCCCGCGAGAGGGTCGGCAGCGTGCCGGTCACCACAATGGTCAGCCCCGCGAGGTAATCGGTCTTCTCCTCGCCGGTATAGGTCATATTGACCCCGGCATCCCGCAGCTTGCCGATCAGATCCCGGCTGCCCGGCTTTGAGAAGAATTCCACCACGCTCTGCGCCATAATCCCGCCGAAGCCGTCAATCGCACCGATCTCCTCCGCGCTTGCTCCCATCAGCCGGTCGATATCGCCAAACTGCTCAGCCAGCGCCGCGGCGGCGGTCTCCCCGATGTTGCGGATACCCAGCGCGTTGACCAGCCGGTCGAGGTTGTTTTCCTTCGAGCGGGTGATCGCCGCGAGAAGGTTTGTGGCGGATTTCTCCTTGAATTTATCCAGCGTCAACAGCTGTTCCATCGTGAGATAATACAGATCCGCGGCGTTGGCGACATACCCCTTTGATACC
>CALXIJ010000141.1 GCA_944388335.1 uncultured Pygmaiobacter sp. | reverse complement strand
CCAAGCGCATAATGCGGCCGTCATTGGTCGGGTTGATGCCGACATCGCTGGTCAGGATCGCTTTTTCGATCGCCCGCATCATCGAGGGATCCCACGGCTGGATGGTCAGGATGCGCGCCTCCGCCACCGCGACGGCTGCGACCTGATTGATGGGGGTCGGGGTGCCGTAATAGTCCACCGTCACCTTATCGAGAATGCCGGGATTCGCGCGGCCGGCGCGGATGCCCTTCAGTTCACGGCAGAGATGATCGACGGTATTCTCCATCTTGGCCTCGTACTTTTGGGTCAGCTCATTCATATCAGTCATCCTCCTTGACCAATGTGCCCACATCCTCACCGCAGAGAGCGCGGACAATATTTTCGGGGTCGGAAATATCGAAGACCAAAAGCGGCAGCTTGTTGTCGCGGCACATGGTCGCCGCAGTGGAGTCCATCACTGCCAACTGGTCACTGAGCACCTGCGAGAAGGACAGGGTGCTGTATCTCTTCGCATCTGCAAAACGGTGAGGATCCTTGTCGTAGACGCCGTCCACCATTGTCGCTTTAAAGACGATCTCGGCATTGATCTCCGCCGCGCGCAGCGCAGAGGCCGTATCGGTGGAGAAGAAGGGATTGCCCGTACCGCAGGCGAGGATCACAACCCGGCCCTTTTCCAGATGACGGGTCGCACGGTTGCGGATATAGGGCTCTGCAACCTGCTGCATCGTGAGCGCAGTCTGTACTCGTACCTCAAGGCCGAGGTGTTCCAGCGCATCGGCGACCGCCAAGGCGTTCATCACTGTTGCAAGCATCCCAATCTGGTCCGCTCTGGTGCGCTCCATATCCCCGCTGGAACGCCCGCGCCAGAAATTGCCTCCGCCCACCACGATCGCGATCTCAGCGCCGAGTTCGTGGGCTTTTTTGATGCTCTGGCAGATGCCGAGAACAACATTGTAGTCGATCCCCATTTTCTGGTCGCCCGCAAGGGCCTCTCCGGAGAGTTTCAGCAAGATCCTCTTGTATTTCAGTTCCAAGAATAAACCACCGCCCACTTTGAATTTGTGTCCTGCAGCCCGCCGTGTACCGAAAGGATTGGGGCGCCGCTGCTTTTCAATTTATTTTACAATAGTTGACTTTGCTTGTAAAGCACCCATCCGCCCGAAAAGAAGCCACTTTTCAAAGCGAAAAACGGCAAAACCGCCTTTTTTCTCCCGCTCTGTCTTCAAATGCTGTTGGTCACAAAAAATTTACATTTTTCTTTCGGTCTGCCGGACCGGTGGACCGTTTTTTTCTGCAAAAAGAATAAAATGCATTTTCCGTTCCAGATAAAAAAGACGTTTCCCTCAGCGTATCTTTTTTCGCGCCTTTTGGGGAAAACGTCTTTTTGCGTTCTCTTATTTTAAGGTGACGACGGTAACGCCCGCCTCTCCCTCACCATAGTTGCCCAACCGATAGCTCTTGACCGAGCGGTTCGAGGCAAGCATCTTATGCAGCGCCTTGCGCAGGATCCCGGCACCCTTGCCGTGGATCAGATAAACCTGTGTGAGACCGCTCACAACCGCCGCATCGATAAACCGCTCTGCTTCCATCACTGCCTCCTCCGCCGAGAGGCCGATCAAGTTGATCTCCATAGCGGGGCTTCGGGTCACGCTGGCCGTGCCGCCGGTGCGGTATTTGGGATTGGTCCGCGGCTTCTCTTTGGGCTGTGCCGCAGTGGTCAGCGAGGAGAGCGGCACCTTGGTCTTGATTGCGCCGCAGAGAACTTCGACCATACCGTTTTTATCCGGCAAGCTCTTGACGGTGGCATTGTGCCCGATATCCGCCATCAGCACAACCTGTCCGACCTTGACCGAAGTCAGCGGGCGGTAACTCTTCGGTTCGGCGGCATCACCGATTCCCTCGGTAATCCCCAGCGCGTCCTTGCGGGCAATCTGGCGGGCGCGCTGCAGCTTCTGTTCTGCAGAGAGCCGCTCCTTCTTCTGCAACGCCTTCATCTCGTCCATCAGAGCATAGGCGGTCTCCTGCACCTTCTGCTCCATCTCCTTGGCTTTGCGGCGGGAGACAGCCAGCTCTTCCTCCCCCTGCCGGATCAGTTTTTCCCGCTCCTCCTTTGCCGCTTCCAGCTGAGTGGCGGCAACCGTCTTGAGCCGCTCGATCTCCGCCTTGTCCTCCTTGATCTCCAGCTTGAGATCCTCAAGCTGGCCGAGCACCGTCTCAAACCGCTGGTCCTCCGCCGAGAGATGCTGCCGCGCCCGCTCTATGACCGATGCCGGCAGACCGAGCTTTTCCCCGATCAGAAAAGCATTCGAGCGGCCCGGAACACCGACGCTGAGCCGATAGGTCGGCCGCAGTGTCTCGAGATCAAACTCACAGCCTGCGTTCTGCACCCCCTCGGTCTCCAGCGCAAAGACCTTCAGTTCGCCATAGTGGGTGGTTGCCATGATACGGCAGCCGGTCTCCCGCAGGGTCTCGATGACCGAGACCGCGAGGGACGCGCCCTCCGCAGGATCGGTGCCGGCGCCCAGCTCATCCAGAAGGACCAGAGTATCCGGCCCTGCCTCCCGCAGGATCTCGATAATATTGGTGATATGTCCAGAAAAGGTGGAAAGGCTCTGTTCGATGCTCTGCTCATCCCCGATGTCCACGAGGATTTCCCGGAAGAGGCAGACCTCGCTGCGCTCGGAAGCGGGAATCAGAAAACCGCAAGCCGCCATTGCGAGCAGCAGGCCGGCGGTCTTCAAGCTCACCGTCTTGCCGCCGGTATTGGGACCGGTAATAATCATGGTATCGTAGGTCTTGCCGATCGTAATATCAATCGGCACCGCTTTTTTGCGGTCGAGCAGTGGATGGCGGGCGTGCAGCAAGGAGAAGCCCGCCCCCTCGACGACCTGCGGCATTGCGGCTGCCTGATCGGCAGCAAGCTTTGCCTTGGCCAGAAGCTGGTCGATCTGAAGCATCGCCTCATAGCTCACCCCGAACAGCGGCTGCATCGCAGCGACCGAACTTGAAAAGACGGTCAGAATGCGGTCAATCTCCTCCTGCTCCTGACTTCTCAGCTGAAGGATGCGTGCATTGAGCTCCACAACAGCCCCCGGCTCAACAAAGAGGGTCGCGCCCGAGGCGGACACATCATGGATGACGCCGGGAATCTCCCCCCGATACTCCGCCTTGACCGGCACGACAAACCGCCCACTGCGCAGGCTGACCACCGCATCCTGCAGGTATTTCTGGGTGGAGGGGGATTTGATCATCCCCTCCAGCTTTTCCCGGATGCTGTTTTCCGCGCTCTTGATCTTGCGGCGGATGTCATACAGCGCGTCGCTGGCGGTATCCGCCATCTCGTTTTCGGAGAGAATGCTGTCAAAGATACTGCGGGAGAGCCCCACATTTTCAGTGATGGAATAGAACAGATCATTCAATACCGGACTGCTCTCGATTCCCTGCTCTTCCTGTGTGTGATACCAGCTATTGAGGGATTCAAAATTGCGGAGTGTACGGCCAACAGCAAGCAGTTCTCCCATCGAGAGCAGACCGCCCTTTTCCGCGCGATGGACAATCTCCATGATCCCCTCTACCCGCGACATCCTCGGCGCACCCAGCCGGACAAACCGGCTGGTCACCGCATCGGTCATTCGCAGCGCATGGCGCATCTCCTCAAGATCGGTGCAGGCAGTGATCTTGCGCATCCGCGCCGCAGCCTCGGGACATACGCATCCGCGCTGTGCCTGCTCGATAATCTTGTAAAACTCAAGATTTTTTAAGTACTTTTCTCTCATTTCCTACCCCTTTTTCGGCGCGTTTGCCGAATGAAGAAATGTTGTTTTATGAATTATACCCCCAATTTTACGCAGAACTTACGGCAGTACTGTCTGCAAAAAATCAAGGCTCCGAAAGCGATGATCCAACTGGCGCACCACATAGGCAGTTGTCAGGGCCGAGAGCCGCCGCATCGCCTCATCTGATAGTGTAAAGCCAAACGCCTTTTCATCCGAACTGTATAAAATATGGCGCATTGCGGCAAGCTGCGCCGCGGAGAGATTGGGCTGCCATCCTCCCCGCGCGGCGCATTCGGCACAGAGCAGCCCGCCTCCGGCGACATCAAAGTAAAATGCGTCTCCCTCATAACTGCCGCAGCTCTCACAGGCCACAAGATCCGGCATATATCCCGCCTGAGATAACGCGCGCAGTTCACAGACTACCTTAATCTGATAGAGGTTCCGCCCACGGCAGATCAGGGCGAGGCTGTTGAGCAGCAAGCGGAGTTGGGGCACCGCTTCCTCCCCCTCCGGGGCGAGCGTTCCCATCAACTCGGAGAGATAGACTGCAAGGCTCATCCCCTCTACACTGGAGCGCAGATCAAAAAAAACCTCTATGGGGGTGGCTTCATCCACAATATAGAGGTTTTTAGAGGGGAAGAGCAAAAATTCCGAATAACAAAAAAGCCCTGTCGCGGCGAACAGCTTGCTCTTGAGCCGCTGCGCACCCTTCGCCGCGGCAGAGATCATTCCGCTATCCGGGGTCAAGATGGTGAGAATGCGATCCGATTCCCCCGTTTTGACCTCTCGCAAGACGATCCCTTTTGTTTTGACCTGCTGTTTCATCTATTGTCCTTCCGATTTGCTGGGATGACACGGCGTGGGACATATCCCAGTACTCCAGATAATCTGCCACCGCGCCGCTCGCCGCAAACTTCTGCCAATATTCCTTATCGATTGTCATTCTCGCTTTTCTCCCCTTTCGGATCGGTTTTCTCGCGAGGCGTGCAATATCGACAAAATGCAGCCTGCATTCTTACTCTGTCCGAAAAGAGAACTTGCATACACGGAAAAGTGTGGCAGGCGCAAAGCGCCTGCCACAGAAATTTTCTTTCGATAACGACTACCGGCGCTTTGCGTCCCGCCGAGTAACTGCGGCATAGCCCGGTATTATCCTATCACACCACAAAAGGATCCGTCAACGAGTATTCCTTGGTAAACTTATTTGTCACGTTGATACCTCTAATTTGTCAAATTGAAGAGGGGAACGAGAGAATTTGAGGCGCTGTAGAGGGACTACGTGAGCGCCACAAGGCTCCGAATGGGGGCCAAT
>CALXIJ010000140.1 GCA_944388335.1 uncultured Pygmaiobacter sp. | reverse complement strand
CTTGCCGGCAACCTGTTACAGCAGCTTTACAGCGTGATCGACGCGGTCATTGTGGGGCACTTCGTCAGCTCGAATGCGCTGGGCGCCATCGGCTGCACCATGCCGATCGTTTTTATGGTGACCTGCGTCTCCTTCGGCCTTTCCACCGGGTCCTCCATCCTGATCGGTCAGACTACCGGAGCTAATGCACGCGGCGGGGGGAGCGGCAAGATCCCGACCCTGAGCTGGACCAGTCTCTTTTACGCGCTGGCCGTTGCGCTGGTGCTGGCTGCCGTCTGTATCCCCGCCTCCTCCACAATCGTGGGATGGGTTGACACCCCGGCGGATCTTCGCGCCGACAGCACGCTCTACCTGACCATCTATTTTTTCGGTCTTCCCTTTGTCTTTGGCTTTTATATGATCTCTTCCATTTTCCGCTCACTGGGGGACAGCATGACCCCCCTGCTCTTTCTCTCGGTCGCCTCGGTGCTGAATGTGGGGCTGGATCTTTTCTTTGTTCTGCAGCTTGAGATGGGGGTCGCCGGCGCCGCCATCGCCACTGTGCTATCGCAGGGGGTGGCATTTGCACTGCAGATTATCCTCTTTGTCCGAAAAACCCGCTCTTATCCGAGAGCGACGGGTTCTCTGCTCTCCTTCTCTGCACTGCGCCGGCTCACTGCGCTCGCTCTGCCCACCACCTCGCAGGAGATTTTGATCTCTCTGGGCACTCTTTTGACACAGGTATTGACCAACCGGTTCGGCGCCGAGGTCGTCTCCGCCTATACCGCCGCCTCAAAGACCAGTGATTTTGTCATGCTGCCGATGATCAGCGTGGGGGCCGGGATGACGGTATTTTGTGCACAGAACATCGGTGCGGGCCAGATTGAGCGGGTCCAACACGCATTCCGCTCTCTTCTGCGAGTCACCCTCGGATTCGCACTTGTGACTGCTCTTATCGTTCTCCTTCTGCCCGGGCAGTTAATGGGCTTGTTTTTGGGCAGCAATGTGACTGCAGAGATCCTCGCTGCGGGGAAAAGTTATCTCTACGTCTCCTCTATTACCTTCTTCTTAATGGCGCTTCTTTTCCCCGCCGAATGTCTGCTCAAGGGGTCCGGCGATGTGAATATGTTCATGGCAATCGCAACCACCGGCGCGGCGGTCAAGCTGATTGTCGCCCTGTTGCTGATTCCCCCGCTTGGATACCATGGGATCTGGGTTGGTATTGCATTTGGCTGGCTATGCGAGTCGCTGCTCACCTTGCTGCGTTATCGGTCCGGAAGATGGAAATCCAAACGCCTGCAAGGGCTATAAATTTTTTCACCCGTTTTCGTTTTTTATCCGACACAAAGGGCGGTGCCTTCGGCGCCGCCCTTTCGTCTTACGAATTTTCATTTTTTTCGATAGCGCAGCATTGCCGCCGCAGAGATTGCCGTCAGGACCAAACCTGCCGCTGCAACCGCCAAATCAAAGATGGAACGGCTGCCCATCAAGACCGCAGCCCCTTTGAAAACGAGAAGCGCTACCGAGAACAAAAGGCACCAAGGAAGCAACAGCGGCATCTCTCCCTGCTGCTCCTTCGGGCGAGGGCGGGTATCGGCATACTTTTCGTTCAGTTTTGCCGCAGCCTCCTCCACCGGTCCCATCTTCTCAATCGCCTGCTGCTGGTCTGCTCCCGCCTGCACCAACTCAAACAGTTCATTTTCCAGATCGCGGCGGATCCGCTGGACCACCCGCTCAGGCAGATCCAACTGCGCTGCGACCGCATCGATGTATTCCTGAATCGTCATCTGCGTGTCTCCTCCCTTGCGTTGGAGATAGTATAACAGCTTTTTGAAGATTTCTCAATCTGTCCGGATACTGCTATAATAAAAAGCAAGGACGAAATGGGAGGCGATTGTATGGCGTTCGGACTTTATCTCCACATCCCCTATTGTGAGGGAAAATGCCGCTATTGTGATTTCTATTCCAAGGGCGGAAGCAGGGAGGTCCCGGATGCATATATCGACGCATTGGTGCGGCAGATGCAGCACTTTTGCAACTGTGACTGCACCAGTCTGCGCCCGGATACCCTCTATTTCGGCGGAGGGACCCCCAGCCTGATGACTCCGGCACAGGTTGCACGGTTGATTGATGCGGCCTCTCCTGTGCCGAAAGCCGAGATCACACTGGAAGCAAACCCCGACACCGTCACTCTGGAGAGTCTGCGCGGGTATCGCCGGGCCGGGGTAAACCGGCTCTCGGTGGGGGTGCAGAGCGCAAACGATGAGCAGCTGCGCCGTCTGGGCCGCCCCCATGCCGCCGCCGCGGCGCGGCGCACGTTGGAATGGGCACAGCAGGCCGGGTTTGAGAATATCTCGGGGGACCTGATGCTCGCGCTTCCCCACTATACCAGCGCCGAACTGGAGCGGACCCTGTCCCTGCTGATCGAGGGCGGGGTCACCCATATCAGCAGTTATCTGCTCAAGATCGAACCCAAAACGCCCTTTGGGCTGCATCCTCCCGCCGGCCTGCCGGACGAGGACACCGCCGCCGATTTTTATCTTGAGGCCGTTGCCCGAATGGCGGATGCCGGTTTTGCGCAGTATGAGATCAGCAACTTTGCCCGGCCCGGCTATGAGAGCCGGCACAACCTGATCTACTGGAACTGTGAGGACTATCTCGGCCTTGGTCCTGCGGCCTACTCCTGTATGGGCGGCATCCGCTTTCACTATCCCCTCGATTTAAACGGCTTCCTCAAAGGCAATCTTGACATCGTGCAGGACGGAAAGCTCGACGCATCGGAATACATCATGCTGCGCACCCGTCTGGCGGACGGTCTGGATCTTCAGCGTCTCTCTGAGCGATGGGGGATCCGTTTGCAGGAGAGGCAGATCCGGATGCTGCGTGCCTGTGAAAAAGCAGGTCTTTGTACCCTGACCCCTGACCGTCTCACCCTGACCCCGAAGGGAATGCTGGTGCAAAACTCGATCCTGACCGAGGTGTTTTAGCACTTTTGCCGTTTCCCTCATATTTTTAACTACCGCCAGACTATCTTATCCGTAGTGGCACAAGCGTGATATACTTTCAGTATAGTAAATCGCATTTTCTCCACAAAGGACAATATTTTCCTATTAAGCCCCATCTAATAAATAATTTTCAGCAGGCAACAAAAAATCCCGAATGCAGAGCATTCGGGATTTTTGGAGCAGGTGAAGGGAGTCGAACCCTCGTCCTCAGCTTGGAAGGCTGATGTACTAGCCGTTGTACGACACCTGCAAACGGCCCCTTCCAAAAGGGGCTTTTATATTATACTGTTTTCCGAGCACTAATGTCAAGCATCTGACGGATGATTTTCGTTATCGACCGCCATCTGCACGTTTTTTCCCGCCGGCTGCACCAGCACCGAATCCCCATCTGCATCAATCTGGATTGCGGACGTGGTATCCCCGCTCACAATCATCTCCGCTATCGGGTCCTCGACCTCCTTGCGGATTACACGGCGCAGATCCCGCGCGCCGAACTTGCCTCCGCTCGCCTTTTCACAGAGCAGCCGCAGTGCGGCAGGGGTATAGCTCAGCTCGATCCCCTTGTCCTTCAGCGGCTGGCGGTACTCCTCCAGCGTCAGTGCGGCGATCTTCTCCAGATTTTCATCGGTGAGCGGGTTGAACGCAATCACCTCATCCACCCGGGCAAGGAATTCCGGGCGCAGAAAATCGCTCAGCGCCTTCAGCGCCTTATCCTTGCTCATCTGGGAAACCGATTTGTTGAATCCGGTCTCCCCCACCCGGTCGGAACTGCCGGCATTGCTGGTCATGCAGATTACCGTGTTCTCAAAGTTCACGGTGCGGCCCTGCGCATCGTTGATCCGCCCCTCGTCGAGGATCTGCAGCAGGATATTCATCACATCCGGATGCGCCTTTTCGATCTCATCAAAGAGGACGACGCTGTACGGCCGGCGGCGCACCTTTTCGGTGAGCTGTCCCGCCTCGTCATATCCCACATAGCCGGGAGGCGACCCGATCAGCCGGGACACCGCAAATTTTTCCATAAATTCGCTCATATCCAGCCGGATCAGCGGGTCAACGGTGTCAAACAGCTCATTTGCGAGCTGCTTGACCAGTTCGGTCTTACCCACACCGGTGGGGCCGACAAAGATGAAACTGGCCGGCCGCCGACGCCCCGAAATCCCGGCGCGGCTGCGCTTGATTGCCTTCGCCACCAGCTCGACCGCCTCATCCTGCCCGATAATCTTCTTTTTGAGGTTGCTCTCGAGCGCATTGATCTTGAAAAAGTCGCTCTGCTGGATCTTGACCGCAGGGATTCCGGTCCAAAGTTCGATTACCTTGGACACGTCCTCCGCCTCGACCTCAATCTGATCGACCTTGGCCTTCTTTTCATCCCGCTCGGTCCCGAGACGGAGCAACTCGCTCTTGATGTTGGCCAGCCGCTCAAAATCTTCCTGCGCGGCATCCGCCTTCTGCTCAATCGCCTGCTGCTCCGCTTCCAGTTCCTTGATCTTCTTCTCGATGTTCAGCCAGTCGGTGATCTCGGGATGACGCAGGCTGCAGCAAGCCGCCGCCTCATCCATCAGGTCAATCGCCTTATCCGGCAAAAAGCGGTCGGTGATATACCGCTCCGACAAAGTGACCTCCATCTGCACAATCGCAGGGCTGATCTTGACATGGTGGTGGTCCTCATAGTAGCTCTTGATGCCGGAGAGCACCGCCACCGTGTCCGCAATCGAGGGCTCCTCGACCTTGACCGGCTGGAACCGGCGTTCAAGCGCCTGATCCTTTTCAATATACTTGCGGTACTCCGCAAAGGTCGTCGCGCCGATCACCTGAATCTCCCCGCGGGAGAGCGCGGGTTTGAGGATGTTGGCGGCATTCATTGCCCCCTCGGAATCCCCCGCACCGGTGATGTTGTGGATCTCATCAATAAAGAGGATTACATTCCCGGCCGCTTTGACCTCGCTGATCAGCCCCTTGACACGGCTCTCAAATTGGCCGCGGAACTGGGTTCCCGCAACCAGTGCGGTCAAATCCAGCAGATAGATCTCCTTGTCCGCCAACCGGCTGGGCACGTTGCCCTGCGCAATCCGCAGCGCGATTCCCTCTGCGATGGCGGTCTTGCCGACACCTGCCTCGCCGATCAGGCAGGGGTTGTTCTTCTGCCGGCGGCAGAGGATCTGGATCGCGCGATAGATTTCCTTATCCCGTCCGATGATTCGATCGAGACGTCCATCCCGCGCCTTCTCGGTGAGGTTTTCGCAATAGGTATCCAGAAATTTGCGCTTTTTGCCCTTCTCTTTTGCGCGGGGATCCTTTTTTCCATCCTTGTCCCCGCCCTCGACCTGACGGTATTCGGCATCCTGCGCACCGTCTCCATCGGTGCGTCCGATCAGATTAAACGGGAAAGTTGCACTTCCGCCGGGGGTAAAGTCCTCCCCGTCGTCATCATCCTCCTCGTCCTGCGGATCGCCGAGCAGCGACTCCATCGCCTCGGCTCCGCCTCCCTGCATGAAGCTGGAAAATCGGTCCTCCATGTTTTCAAGATCTTGATCCGACAGGCCGAACTGCTTGATCAGATCGTCCACCGGTTTGATGCCAAGCTCTTTGGCACAGGTCAGGCAATAGCCGACCGGCTTGCTGTCAGCGCCGTCTCCCCGCTGGACAAAAACAACTGCAGGGCGCTTTTTGCAGCGCACACAGATCAACTGTTTTGCCATTTATCTCAACTCCTTCACAAAGCCGCACCGTGCGGCGGCAGAATCCACCAAAGGCGCCGCATACAAAACCTGCCCTTGATGTTCTTCGCATCAGATAAAGGGATTATACCTTGAAAAGAACTGGTAGAACAAACTGCCCTGCATAACCGTGCTGTTAAAATAAGGCAACCCGTCACCGGTGATAATCACCACTGCCCAAAGTGCACAGAGTGCGAGCAGCACATAAATGATCCCCAACACAAGGCCGGCCACAATCCCGAGCGTGCGGTTGAGACCACCCATCACCGGAATTCGGTTGACATTGGTCAGTGCCGAAATCAAAAAGCGAATCAACACACTCAGCACGGCAAAGATCACAAAGAACACTACCACCGAGATAATCGGCAGCACCAGCGGTGCGATCACCTGATCGACCACCTGCGTGGCAACCCCCGGCGCATTGGAATCCAGCATTCCCTGCAGCTGTTGGGTCCCACCGAGCAGCTTCTCAACCAAACTGTCCGGCAGAAATGCCGCCAGCTTGTCGATCACCGACTGAATCGATACCTGCCCGCTCTCACTGATCATCTGGGTGGTTTGTTCCACCATGTTATTTTTAAAAAAGTTGTCAAACACCGTCGCAGACAGATGATCTGCTGCAAACCAGGATGCAGCCAGCGCAATCGCCGTTCCGCAGAGGTTGAGCACTGTGGACAAAAAGCCCTTATTGGCCGCCACAATCACCGTGACAATGATGATGGCGAGCAGCACCAGATCCAGAATCAGTGCAGACGTAATGGTCATGGACACAACTCCTTCTTCCCTCTTATCCAACATGATCGAAGCGGGTCAAAGAACGGTCTTTTCCTCCGCTGCGCCATGTTAAATAGGTATTTTATCACAACTCATTTATTCTTTAAAGGCGTCAATTGTAAAATTTCTTTTGCGGTGACCGCCAAAATCTTTCCTCCGGCAATGACCTTTTTCCCCTCAGATTCCAGAGACTGACGAATAATCTCCTCTCCGGACAGGTTATACCCCACCGCAATCTGCTTGCCGATCAGATAAAACCCGCTCTTTCCCAGCGCGGCATCCCGCACATCAAAATCCGTCGAGACCGACGCTGCCGGTTGGAGATCCCGCCCCAAAAGGACACAGCTCCCCGCCGCAGTGCTGTTGGGATTGCCGAATACCAGCAGCACATTGCTGTTATAAATTGCGGCAGTCAGCAGCTGATTGTCCCCGTAATCGTACCGGGCGGTCTGTTCTCCTGTGGAGGTGTTGTAGAGTGCGGTAAAACTGTCGCAGACCACCACCAACGTCCCCGATGAGGTATAGGACATCTGCAGCGGCACACAGTCGGTCAGTTCCACCGAAATACGGCTGTCCTGTTCTTCCTTTGTCAGATCATACAACTGCAGCTGGGCACCAAACGTCCCGTTTTCCACCTTCATACAGCAGACCGCCATCTGTCTGCCATTGTCCGAAAGCCGCATCAAAAACGGATAATACTCCGCCAGATACGCGTAATAGATCGCCTCAAAATTGGGATTGTACACCGTGATCTCCGCCAGATACCGCTCCGACCGGGTCGCCACTGCCATGGTTCCACCCGAGGACATCGCCGCCGTGAGAATCGGGTATTCGGTCGTCTGGGTAAAGAGGCTGCGGCTTCGGGATTCCACCCGCAGTTCGTTTCCGCCGCGGTTGTAGATACAGATCCGTGTATTGCCTGCCGCCATGCCGGGATCTGCATACCCATGGGTCACACTGCGCAGCTGCCGCGCCGTGGAGGAATAGAGCACTAGTTCAGAGGATCCGCAGAGTGCGATTCCGCCGCTGATCGGCTGAGCATCCACCAGTCCATCCATCTGCAGTGCGGTGGGCCATCCCTCCCCCGGGGTCAGAACAATCCGCGCCGAGTCCAGAAGATCGCTGAATAGGTTGATTGACGCGGAGAACACACCGCCCAGATAGAGAAAAAAAGCGACCAGCGCCACCAGTACCACTGCGGCGCGGCGCATCCTGCGCTCGTTTTTTCGGCGTCGAATCTGCTCCAGCCGCGGCACATCGCTCTTGGGGCCAGCCGCAGCTTCCCGCTTTGACTCCTGCTTTTTTCGGATACGGATCGCCCGGCGCTCCTTTTTTTTCTGTTTTTGGAAAGCTGCGGCATCCGGCTGCGGAATCTCTTGTTTTCTTCCATCCGCATCCGTTCTCTGCTGCGGCGCAGTATCCTGTTTTTGCCGCGGCGTGCTGTCTGTTTGACGGAAAGGCTGGTGTTCCTCCCCGCCCTGTGCCGCGGCCCGGCGAAATGCCTCTACATTGGACAGACGCTTTTCGCCTTCTTTTTTATGCCAAAGTCTCATAACGCCTCTTCTCCGTCAACCGTGAACTCCGGATAATAAACCGCTGCGAGCGCCAGCCCTTTTGCCGTGGCTGTCGGCCCGTCCGTCGATCTGCTGTGCGATGCCAATATCTCGTGCATCTGCTGCGGATCCATCCGTCCTGCCCCCACCTCGACTAGGGTGCCGTCAAGGATCCTCACCATATTGTAAAGGTAACCGTCCG
>CALXIJ010000139.1 GCA_944388335.1 uncultured Pygmaiobacter sp. | reverse complement strand
GTGCCGCGGGTGGACAAGATCGTCGGCCCGGGCAACATCTTTGTCGCGACCGCAAAGCGGAAGGTCTTCGGCCTGGTGGACATCGACATGATCGCCGGCCCCAGCGAGATTCTGGTGGTCGCGGACGGCGGCTGCAATCCCGCGTGGGTGGCGGCGGACCTGCTCAGTCAGGCCGAGCATGACAAGCTCGCCAGTGCGGTGCTGGTCACCGACAGCGAGACGCTGGCGCAGGCGGTCGCCGAGGAGCTCGAGCGGCAGCTCGCGGCGCTGCCCCGCCGGGAGATCGCGGCGGCGAGCATTGACAACAACGGCAAGATCATCCTGACCGACAGCCTCGAGAAGGCGGTCGAGATCGCAAACCTCATCGCGCCCGAGCATCTGGAGCTCTCGGTCGCGGATCCCTTCGCGCTGCTGCCCAGCGTCAGGAATGCCGGCAGCATCTTCCTCGGCCGGCATGTGCCGGAGGCGCTGGGGGACTATTTCGCCGGGCCGAACCACACCCTGCCCACCAGCGGCACCGCCCGGTTCTCCAGCCCGCTGGGGGTGGACGACTTCGTCAAGCGCAGCAGCTTCCTCTACTACAGCCCCAAGGCGCTGGAAAAGGTCGCCGACCGAGTGGTCGAGTTCGCACAGCGGGAGGGGCTGGACGCCCATGGCCGCAGCGTCTCGATCCGTTTTGCGAAAAAAGAGGAAAAAGAGTAACAGAAGACAGCCGCCCGCAGCAGATGCCTGACGGGCGAAGAGGAGGAGTATTCGGATGAGCCGGTTTCTCAGTCAGAAATTTGCGTCGATAGAGCCCTATGTGCCGGGTGAACAGCCGCAGGGGCGTCAGTACATCAAGCTGAACACCAACGAGAGCCCGTTTCCCCCCGCGCCGGGGGTCATCGCGGCGATCAACCGGGAGGAGGTCGAAAAGCTGCGGCTCTACTCCGACCCGGACGCCCGGGCGCTGATTGCGGCGATCGCCCGCAGGTTCGGGGTGGGGGAGGATCAGGTCTTTGTCGGCAACGGCAGCGATGAGGTGCTCGCCTTCTCCTTCCTCGCGTTTGGAGGGGAGGAGAAAAAATTCCGGTTCCCGGCGCTGAGCTATGGGTTTTACCCCGTCTTTGCCCGGCTGTTTGGGGTGAAGTATGAGGCGGTGCCGCTGCGGGAGGACTTCACCATCAATCCCGCCGACTATATCGGCTGCGGGACAAACGTCGTGCTGGCAAACCCCAACGCCCCCACCGGCCTTGCACTCGGCCTTGAGGTGATCGAGGAGATCCTCCGCTCCAACCCCGACAGCGTGGTGGTGGTCGATGAGGCCTATGTCGATTTCGGGGGCGAGAGCGCGGTGCCGCTGCTGCAGAAATACGACAATCTGCTGATCGTCCAGACCTTCTCAAAGTCCCGCTGCCTCGCGGGGATGCGGATCGGCTTTGCGCTGGGCAGCCCGGCGCTGATCGGGGATCTGCAGCGGATGAAGTTCAGCTTCAACCCCTATAACCTCGACCGGCTGGCGCTGCTCGCCGGGACGGCGGCGATGGAGGATGAGGAGTATCTGAAGGCCTGCACCGAAAAGATCTGCGCCACCCGCCGTCGGGTCACCGACCGGCTGCGGAAGATGGGGTTCGAGGTGCTCGAGAGCAAGACGAACTTCGTCTTTGCAAAGAAGCCGGGTCTCTCGGGCAGCCGTCTCTTCGCCGCGCTGCGGGAGAAGGGGATTCTGGTGCGGCACTGGGACGACCCGCTGATCATTGATTATCTGCGGATCTCGATCGGCAGCGATAAGGAGATGGACACCTTCCTTTCGGCGGTGAAGGAGATCCTTGAGGAGGAAGCAAGATGAGAGAGGCAAGCGTTGCGCGCAAGACCAATGAGACCGACATCCAGCTCACCCTCGCCCTCGAGGGGGAGCAGTACCGGGTGGACACCGGCTGCGGTTTTCTCGATCACATGCTGGAGCTGTTTGCCCGCCACGGAGGGTTCGGGCTGCAGCTGCGCTGTCAGGGGGACACCCGGGTGGATTATCACCACACGGTGGAGGACATCGGGATTGTGCTGGGACAGGCATTCCGCGAGGCGCTGGGGGACAAGCGGGGCATCAACCGGTACGGCAGCTTCCTGCTGCCGATGGACGAGGCGCTGGTGCTGGTCGCGGTGGATCTTTCGGGCCGGACAACCTGCTGCTGCGATCTGACGCTGCCGGCGCAGAAGGTCGGGGATTTTGACACCGAGCTCGCGGAGGAATTCTTCCTCGGCTTCTGCCGCGGCGGGGAGTTCACCCTCCATGTCAGACAGCTGGCGGGGAAGAACACCCACCACATCCTCGAAGCGGCGTTCAAGGGATTCGGCCGGGCGATGGCGATTGCGGTCGCGATGGACAGCCGTCATCCCGACGCGCTGCCGAGCACCAAGGGCGTGCTGTGAGCGGTCAATTTGGGAGGAGGAAACAAGATGATTGCAATGATTGACTACGGGGTGGGCAACCTGTTCAGCCTCTCCTCCAGCCTGCGGTATCTCGGGCTGGAGACGGCGGTCACTGGCGACGCCGAGGTGCTGCGGCGGGCCGACCGGATCATCCTGCCGGGGGTCGGCGCCTTTGCCGACGCGATCGCAAAGCTGCGCAGCACCGGGCTGGTCGACACCATCTGCGAGCAGGCGGCGGCGGGCAAGCCGCTGCTGGGCATCTGCCTTGGGATGCAGCTGCTCTTTGAGAAGAGCTATGAGTACGGCGAGCATGAGGGACTCGGCCTTGTGCCGGGACAGGTGGTGCCGCTGGCCGATAAGCTGCCCGCGGGGCTCAAGGTTCCCCACATCGGCTGGAACCGGCTGCGGATCCTCAAAAAGGAGGATCCGCTGTTCAAGTATTCCGGGGATGAGGAGTATGTCTACTACGTCCACAGCTACTATGCG